>NVUS02000178.1 GCA_002402005.2 OCS116 cluster bacterium
ATTTTTGTGGCGTCTAAAAATGGTTTGGCGGCATCGCCCAATGCGGCGGCTTATTGTACGGCTAAGGCATCTGAATTGCATTTGGCGCGTTGCTTGGCACTTGAAGGTGCGGCTGAGCAAATACGGGTGAATGTGGTCAACCCTGATGCGGTGTTGCGTGGCTCTAAAATTTGGAGCGGCAAGTGGAAAGAAGAGCGGGCGGCGGCTTATAATATGTCTACCGATGATTTGGAAGAGCATTATCGCAACCGCTCGATGCTGAAACGTAATGTATTCCCTGAAGACATTGCCGAGGCGATTTATTTCTTCGCTTCGGACATGTCGGCCAAATCGACTGGTAATATACTCAATGTGGATGCGGGCAATGCGCAATCGTTTACTCGTTAAGGTGTAATTTATGACTGATATGATTGATACTGGCTTTGTGGCCGAACAGAATGCCAAAGCCGAGAGTGATTTGAGCATTGATTATGCGGCTTTGGGTGAAAAATTATCGCGCCAAGGCATCGACATTGAGGCGATTTGCGCCAAGATTGCGGCTTATGGCGTGGCCGTGCCTTCGTGGGGCGTTGGTACAGGCGGCACAAGATTTGCGCGTTTTCCTGGGATTGGTGAGCCGCGGCATATTTTTGATAAATTAGAAGATTGCGCGGTGATTCAGCAACTTACACGTGCGACACCGACTGTGTCTTTGCACATTCCGTGGGACAAAACTGATGACCCGAAGGAGCTTGTCGATAAAGGCAATGAGCTGGGGCTTGGGTTTGACGCTATGAATAGCAATACGTTTCAAGACCAAGTGGGGCAAGAGCATAGCTATAAATATGGGAGTTTGTCGCATAGTGATGCGGCGACCCGCGCCCAAGCTGTGGCGCATAATATTGATTGTATTGAGATTGGTAAGGCGATTGGCTCTAAGGCTTTGACTGTTTGGGTTGGGGATGGGTCTAATTTTCCAGGTCAGACACATTTTATAGATCAATTTGACCGTTATTTGGACGCTATGCATGAGATTTATGCTGAATTGCCTGATGACTGGCGGATATTTAGTGAGCATAAGATTTATGAACCGGCGTTTTATTCTACCGTTGTGCAGGATTGGGGTACTAATTATTTGATCGCCAAAGAATTGGGCGATAAAGCCTTTGCTTTGGTGGATTTGGGGCATCATGCGCCGACGGTGAATATTGAAATGATTGTGGCGCGGCTGATACGCTTTGGCAAATTGGGTGGGTTTCATTTTAACGATAGTAAATATGGCGATGATGATTTGGACACGGGATCGATTGACCCTTATCGGTTGTTTTTGGTATTTAATGAGTTGGTTGATGCGGAGCTTAAACAAGTTGAGGGTTTTGACCCGATGCATATGCTTGACCAATCGCATAATGTGACTGACCCGATTGAAAGCCTGATGAGCAGTGCGATGGAAGTGCAGCGAGCTTATGCGCAGGCGTTGATTGTTGACCGCAGCAAGTTGGCTGATTGTCAGGACGGTAATGACGCTTTGATGGCTTCTGAATGTTTGAAAAAGGCGTTTCGGACTGACGTTGAGCCGATATTGGCGATGGCAAGAATGCGCAATGGCGGAGCAATTGACCCTGTGGCGACGTATCGGGCGGTTGGTTATCGAGCCAAAATTGGTAAAATACGGCCATTGGTTGCCGTGGGTTCTAGTGGTATTGTATAAAAAATGGGCTGCAAATTATATTTGCAGCCTTTTTTGTTTGGGTATTATTTATTCACTTTTGCCGTGGCTTCAATTTCTATTAATGTTTCTGGTGATGCCAATGAAGCAACGCCGACGCCCGTGGTGGCGGGGCGATGGCCATTATAATATTTAGCAATGATCGGCATAATGGCTTCGATATGATCGGCGACTTCGCCTCTGACATAGATTTTGATATGCAAGATGTTGGCGATTGAAGAATTGGCGGCTTCTAGTACGGTTTGCAAATTTTGCATGGCGGTTTCGGCTTGGCCTACTATGTCTTTATTGACCATCTGAAAATCGGCATCCCAACCGACTTGGCCGGATACATAAACGATGCCATTGTCTGTATCTATTGTTGCATGTGACATGCCGAAGCCTGAACCATCATAAAGACTTGATGGGTTTATCAATTTCATACTCATAATAACCTCTAAATTTATATTTTATAATGAGGGTAAAATATAAATTTAGGGCCAAAATGTCAATCAAGCGAGGCTTGTAATAGATACAAGCATATGAATTTAATTGGAAAATTTAGTTTTTATACGGCCGAGCAGCCAGATGACAAAAGGATCGTTTTTGACGCTGGGATGATAGGCGGCGACGACTTGATAGCCCGGTGGGTATTTTGTCAACGGGATGTCGAAAAGGCCAGCGGTTGGCAATAAGCGGGAGGGAATGAATGCCACCAGGTTTGAATTTTTTAGATATTCTTGCGCCATGAAAAATGACGGCACTGACACGGCTACATTGCGGCTTAGACCTTGCTGATCGAACCATGTATCGGCCGAGCCTTTCAGGTTGGCAATGCCGGGGTTGATGATGATAAAATCATGTTCAACCAGCTTTTCAATTGATAGCTTTTCATCGTTAATCAGCGCTTTGTTTGCGGTTGTTAGCAGATATTTTTCGACAAATAATGGTTCTGCGACCAAGCCGGCGGGCACAAATGCGTTGGTGGTGAAAGCCAGATCAATTTCGCCTTGATGCATTTTTTGAGTGAGACTGGTGCTTTCAATGTCTGTCACCAAAATTTTAACTTTGGGGGCTGACAATCTCAAATCTTTGATCAACTCCGTGATGATGACTTTTTGGGTATAATCGGTGGCGGAAATTACAAAAGTACGTTCGACTTGGTTGGGCTCTAATGAATTTGATAAGGGGATTTCGTTAAGCGAAGTGAGGATTTTTTGCACATGTGGTTCGAGCTGTTTGGCATAGGCGGTTGGTATCATGCCATGGCCAGCTCTGACAAAAAGTTCATTCGCCAAAATATCGCGCATTTTATGAAGGTGTTGGCTGATGGCCTGTTGCGAGACGTTTAAATATTCTGCCGCCAAAGACATATTGCCGAATTTATATAGAGCATTTAAAGTTCGTAGATGTTTGATTTCTAACTTTTCAATCATAGATGACATACCGAATTTTCATTGGACTATATCAATTATAGGCTAATGGTTCGATTTTCAAACATTTTTGCTCATTTCATTTCAAATAGAGTGTCTAATGGTGTGCTGACGGGTTGGTTATTTGGGTGAGTTTGCATGATGTCGGCCATGTGCGCCCACCATTTTTTCATGAGATCTGTTTGTGGTAGAGCATCTAGGCCGTGATTTTTACGGCGTTTCATGTGGGCGAAAAGGATGTTGGTTTCGGGGTCTAGGTGGATGGAATATTCGATCACGCCAGCTTGTTTGAGTATTTGGCTTAGCTCTGGCCAAATTTCATCGTGGCGGCGTTTATATTCATCGCGCATGCCGTCATTTAGTTGCATTTTAAAGGCGTAGATTTCGGTCATTTTTTGAGCCTTTCACGCAACATATTAAGCAAGGTTGGCAGGGCGATGACGCCGATGAGCAATGCGCCAATGATGATGGACATGACGATGCCGGGGACGTTGAGCAGGCCGAGGCCGAAGGTGACCAAGCCCATGATGAAGGCGGCGATGACTGTGCCTTGAATTGTGCCTGAACCGCCTAAGATGTTGATGCCGCCTAGCACCACCATGGTGATGACCTCTAGCTCCCAACCACGGGCGATTGAGGGGCGGGTTGAGCCTAGGCGTGAGGTGAGTAAAACTGCGGCGACGCCAGCCATTATGCCCGTTAGGCAGAACAGGACAAATTTGACCCGCGCGACCCGCACGCCTGAAAATTGAGCGGCGATTGGGTTATTGCCGATGGCGTATATGTAGCGGCCGAAGTTGGTTTTGTGCAGTAGGACATAGTAGACGAGCGCCAAGCCTAGAAATAATACAAATTCGAAGGAGATGACCCAGTAGACGTATCCTTGGCCGAAATAGGCGAAACTTTCGGGGTAGCCTTTATAGGCTTTGTCACCCAAAATGATGAAGCTAATGCCGCGAAATAGACTCATGGTGCCGATGGTGACGACGATTGAAGGGAGGCCTAGTTTTGTGACCAGTGCGCCGTTGAACGCGCCGCAGATGAGACCGGTTAGCATGCCGACGATAACCAATGTGGGTGTATCGGCGCCGAACTGTAGCGCCACGCCCATCATGGTCGAGCTGATGGCGATGATGCCGGCGACTGAGATGTCGATTTCGCCTGATATGATGAGTAAGGCCATTGCGAGGGCGATGATGGCTTTTTCGGTGAAGTTGAATGTGGCATCAGATAATGCCCATGGGGATAGGAAATAGGGTGAGGCGAAGCTGTTGATGATGAAAATGCTGACGGCGACGGCTAGTAACAGGCTTGGCCAAGAGAAAAAAGCGGCTTTTAGGGGACTATCGAGGCGGTCTGGCAGGTGGCGCTTGGGCGTGGTGTTGCTCATGTCTTGCCTCCATTTTCGGCCGTGGATTTTTGTTTTAGGATAAGACGGCCTTTGCTACGCGCGCCGCGGGCGTTAAGGATAACCGCTAAGATGATGGCGCTGCCTGAAATGGCCATTTGCCAGAAGGGGGAAATATTGATGACTGGCAGGGCTGAATTTATGATGCCGAGGAATAGTGCGCCCAGTATTGTGCCGACCACTGTGCCGACGCCGCCAGCGATGGATATACCGCCAATAACACAGGCGGCAATGATGGTGAGTTCGTAGCCGTTGGCGACCTCTACCGAGCCAATGACGTAACGTGAGACCCAAAGGAACCCGCAGAAGCCAGACATGAGGCCTGAAATGCAGAAGGAGATAAACTTGGCTTTGCCGACATTGATGCCAGCATAGACGGAGGCGGTTGGGTTGACGCCGATGGCGTATAGGTTGCGGCCTGTTGGGGTGCGGGTCATAAACAAGAAAAACGCCATGACGATGAGGATGGCGAACCATGACAGCAATGGCATACCGAGGAAATTGTAGCGGGTCATTTGAATGAAGCCATCACTTAGCTCGGATGCATTGACCCATTGGCCGCCGGCCAATAAGAAGATTGTGCCACGGAAAATTGTGAGCGTACCTAGGGTAACGACTATGGCGGGGATGTTGAGTTTCCAAACTAGGATGCCGTTGAATGCGCCTAGGGCTAGGCCGCATAGAGATGCGATGAGCATGAGTAAGGGGATGGGGAATTGTGGGTATGCGGCGTTGATGAGGGCGACAATCATGCCTGAAAGGGCTAGGTTTGCGGCCATAGATAAGTCGATTGAGCGGGTTAGGATGACGACCATTTGGCCTAGAGCTAAGATGATTAGCATGGAGGTATTGTTGAAAATATCGGCTAAATTGCTAAATCTGGCGAAACCTGGGGCGCGTAAAGTGACGCCAAAAATGATAGCGATGATGCCTGTGGCCAACCAAAATTCACGTGATTTTAAGAGGTTTTTCATGCGGCGTCCCCTGCTTGCTGAGTTTCGTCCATACCTGATGCGATGACCAGCATTTTTTCGGGAGTTAGGTCGGCGTTATTTTCGATGATTTTGATGATGTGGCCTTCATTCATGACGACGATGCGGTCGCTCATGCCCATGATTTCCGGGAGTTCGGATGAGACCATGATGACGGATAGGCCTTGCTCTACCAGTTCGGCCATGAATTCATGGACAGCGGCTTTACTGCCGATGTCGATGCCTTTGGTTGGCTCGTCTAGGATGATGACATCGGGGTTGGTGGCTAGCCATTTGGCGATGACGATTTTTTGCTGGTTGCCGCCTGACAATGTACCGGTTTGTTGGCTGAGCGATGAGGCGCGTAGATCTAGTCTTGTGGTGAATTCTCGCGCCAATTTGAATTCTTCGGCCATTTTGATGAAATAACCTTTTGATGTTTTGCGCAATGACGGGAGGGATACGTTTTGGAAAATCGGCATATCGGTGACCACGCCTTGGGTGCCACGTTCTTCTGGCACATAGACAATGCCGGCTTCGATGGCATCAGCGGGGGATTTGGGGTTAATGACCTTGCCGTCCAGAATGATTTTGCCTGAGGAAATTTTGGTGATGCCGAATAAGGCTTGCATAACCTCGCTACGCCCTGCCCCGACTAGACCATAAAAACCTAGAATTTCACCTTTTTTTAAGTCGAAATTGATATTGGCGAATTCTGTGGGATGATTTAGGTTTTCGATTTTTAGTAAAATATAGCCAATTTGGGTATTTCGGTCGGGGAAGATTTGATCGACGGCACGGCCGACCATGAGTTGGATGATTTCGGTTTGTTTGGTGTCTGACAACAAGCCAGAGCCGACCATTTGGCCATCGCGATAGACTGTGAAGCGATCGGCGATGCGGTAGATTTCATCAAACTTATGGGAAATGAATAGGATGGCTTTGCCTTGGCTTTTTAGATGTTCAATGAGGGTGAACAGGTCTTCAATCTCTTTGTGTGAGAGTGCGGCGGTTGGCTCGTCCATAATGACGATTTGGGCATCGATTGACATGGCGCGGGCGACAGCGACTAGATGTTTGTTGGCGATGCCAAGCTCTTTGAGCAGTGTGTTTTGGTCTATATGCTCTGCGCCCATTTCATCTAATATGATGCGGGCGGCTTTGCGCATTTCGCGCCAATTTATAGTGCCCCATTTGGTTTTGGGGGCGTGGCCTAGATATATATTTTCGGCGACTGAAAGTTCATCGAACAGTACAGTTTCTTGGTGAATGGCGGTGATGCCGTGGCCGAATGCGTCATGTGCGGTTGATAATTTTATCGGTTTGCCATCAATGGCAATTTGGCCTGATTCTGGTTGGTGAATGCCTGTAAGGACTTTGACTAAGGTGGATTTACCTGCACCATTTTCGCCAATGAGGGCGGTGACTTGGCCTGCATAAAGTTCCAAACTAACGCCATCTAAAGCTTTAACGCCTGGAAAGGATTTGCAAATATTTTGCAAAGTAAGTTTGGGAGTGGGCATATTATTTCTTTATAAAATAGCCCAGCTTTGCAGCTGGGCTATTGTTGGAGGAATTCTTAGTAAATTTTAGAGAATTCTTCGATATTTGAAGCATCAAATGTGAAAGGTGCGGCCATAGCAGCACTATTTGTATCATCCAATGTAATCTCGCCAACATGACCAATAGACAATGTTACGCCTGGTTTGGCTTCTGTACCATTGGCCAACGCATGGGCAATGTAAACCGCTGAATAACCAAGATCGATTGGGTTCCATAAAGCCACAGCTTTAGATGAACCATTGTCGATAAATTGTTTAAACTCAGATGGTAAAGCCAAGCCGGTAACGTTGATTTTGCCGATTAAGCCCATATCTGTTACCACTTGCGCAGCGGCCACAACACCCACTGTTGTTGGTGCGATGATGGCTTTTAGGTTCGGATAGCTAGCGATTAGGCCTTTGGCTTCATCGGTTGATTTTACACTATCGTCATCACCATAAACCGTTGCCACCAATGTAAGTTTGGGGAACATAGTTGGCAATGCAGCTTTACCAGCGTCAATCCAAGAATTTTGATTGGCAGCTGTTGATGAAGCGCTCAAAATAGCCACTTCGCCACCATCTGGTAGATAATCGGCAGCCAATTTAAAGATGGTTGAACCAATAAGATCAGTATCGGATGGGTTTAGATGCATTTGGCGGCCTTCGGCTGCAACGCCTGAATCCCACGAAATAACTGTGATGCCGCGGCTCATGGCTTTTTTCAGCACGGGCACAAGCGCATCCGGGTCATTGGCCGAAATGGCAATGGCGTTGACTTGCTGAGCAATTAACGCATTGATGATTTCGATTTGACCTTCGGCAGTGGCAGAAGTTGGGCCTGTATAGATGACAGTCACATCGCCAAGTTCTTTGGCGGCATCTTCTGCACCTTTGGCAGCGGCATCAAAGAAGCCATTGCCCAAAGCCTTGACCACCAAGGCAATTTTGGTTTCGGCGAATGCCGGTGCAGCGCCCAAAACCAATGCAGTCAATGCGGTGGCGGCGGCTAATTTTTTCAATATATTCATTATTTCCCTCCCAGAATTGAAGCAGAATTTTACTCCATTATATTTTCCGCACGGTTTCGCGTGCCATATAATAAATTCTACAATTTAGAAATCCTTCAATTTAGATTCCGTACAGCTAACTTTCCATCAAATTTACTCAAAGTCAATCATAAAAACCAAATAATGCAATCATATACGATCAAATTCAACCAAAAGGCTTGGATTTTTGGTTGAACGTTAGGCAAATGGTTGATTAATCGCCTATCTCCCCATACAAATTCGCGGTAATTGCTAATATTGGTTTTTCAGAAAGCCGGTGGATATTTCTGGACGGGGTTTGTTTTGAATGAATGCGGCTATTCATTGGTAGGGAGTTTGTTATACTGGGATCATGAAAATATTTGAATCGGAAGTCACTTTAATAACTGGGGTTGGAAGACGCATCGGCATTGGCGCTGCAATTTGCCGTGAGATAGCGAGACATGGCGGCGATATTTTCTTTGCCTATTGGAATGAGTATGACAAAGAAGTATTTCCTGACAAAGTTACGCGTGATACCGAAGAAATAATCAACGAGCTTAAACAATTTGGGGTGCGGGTTGAAAGTCTTGAAATTGACCTTTCAAAACCGGACGCAGCACAGACATTGTTTCAACAAGCTGAGGAAACTTTAGGTGCACCAACGATTTTGATTAACAACGCAGCTTGTTGCATTGAAACTGGCTTTGCTGAATTATCTTCAGAAGTTTTGGATAGACATTATGCCGTTAATGTGCGCGCTGTAACTATGTTATGTAGTGAGTTTGTGAAAAGGGCGAATGAAGGCAATATCATTAACTTAATATCTGGGCAATCTCTGGGAAGCATGGGCGCAAGTCACATTGCTTATACGATAACCAAAGCGGCGGTGGAAATGTTGGCAATACAGCTTGCTCCGGAACTTGATGAACTGAACATTCGGATAAATTCAGTTGACCCCGGCCCGGTTGATACGGGTTGGATGACAGAAGATATAAGACAAGAGATCATAAAAGCGTCTAGTCAGGGTCGAATTTCCTTACCCAAAGATACGGCTCAATTGATCGTGTCCATATTGATGGATAAAGACAAAAAAACCGGACAAACGATTCATGCTGAGAGGTAAATATTTTTTACATTATCAAACACTTTGAAGAATCAAAATTTGGCATTATAGCTAAGTCATACAAATTGAAAGTTTGAATATGCAAATTATTATTTCGCCGGCCAAAACCATGGATTTTGAAACTGCGCCAGTAACCGACATATATAC
>NVUS02000179.1 GCA_002402005.2 OCS116 cluster bacterium
CAATTGATCAGGCTTATAATTTAACTTAATCGCCCTGTCGCGGCTGGCAATCCATGTCACACTTTCCAATAAAACCGAGACATTCTTGCTTTGGGCGAATTCAATAATATTTTTGTAATAATTGCCAATCAATGCCCGCCCTTGCTGGCTCTCCAACAAAGGATAAGCCGCAAATTCTGGTAACTCCACGCCTTTGTTAAAAATAAGGTCAGTTTCCATACCCGTATAACAAACGAATTTTCTGCCAATCACCTGCACCATTTTATGCCGATAAAGTGACATGTTTATCAGTCCAAACGTCCCGAAGCGTGCGCCAACATCAAATAAACCTTACCCGTTTCGCTCGATAGATAGGTATCAATCAACATACTGTCCCGGTCTTGCTCATAAATCTTGGTCAGTAATTCTTCAAAATCAGCGATATATCTATCAACATCACGCTTAAAGCCCATTTCATTGCGGTATTTATAGCTCACTTCATCAAATAGCTTCTGCCCACGTAAGGTATATAAGCGGCGTGTAAACACATTGCGTTCACCATTTCTATAGCGCGTCCACAACTGGTCTGGCGCTTCATGGTCAAGCGCTTTGGCCAAATCTAACGACAATGCGTTTAAGGATTCAACTTTATGCAATTCACTCGAAACTTGTTGAGGTGCAGGCGCTCTGGGGCCTCTATTGGGCTCATTATTACTGCCATTAGGCCTTGCATTCTGGCGCGGCTGACCAGCAACTGGCCGTTCAAACGGCACTTGGCCACGTGGTTGCAAATGTGCTGGTAGTGATTGGTCTGTCGAGGCACGTGATAATAAATCAGGCATAGCCCATTTATTCTGCGGCGCATTTTGCGGTTGAGCCGCTCTAGGTTTACTCTCTACCCTACGCTCCTGCGCTGGGCGTTGCCGTGGAGCTCTATTGCGTGGCTGTTGCGGCTCAGCAGGTCTAGAAATCGCATTCTGTCGCACAACCGGTGCAAGCGGCGCAGCAGGCGCTGGCTGCTGCGGGGGTTCAATACGTTTGCTCGGCGCAGCCCGTTTGGGGCTGACCTCCGCCACTGGCTCAGCAGCTGGTTTTGCTGGCGCAACAATCGGTGCCGATACCGGGCTACTCAAGCCACCAACCGTTTTGGCCAATACACTCAATGCATTCACCTGATCATCAACATAGGCTTGCATATCATTCAACGCTTGTTTGGCTTCAATCGGTATTTTTGCCACCGTTTCCGCCAAGCTGTTGCGCGTGGTTTCCATTTCCAAATCCATACGACCGGTAACAATGTTCAAATTCTGCGCCGTGTCAGATAATTTTTCGCCCGCCAAGTCAATGCGTCCAATAATGTCAGCAATGGCCGCTTCATGGCTCTGTCTAATCTCCAACAAGCTTTGCTCAGTGTTGCCAATGGCAGTGTCTTTAACCAATTGCATTTCTCTATGCATCAATTCAGTGATGGCGTTGGCTTCATCTTTCAGGTTGTTACCCATGGTTTTGGATTGCTCAAGCAGCAAAGTCAGGGCTTCTTGCACTTCGCCTTGCGATCCGCTGATGATAGATTGAATGTCCTCACGCAACGCCGTCGTCGCCGTAAAGCTACTTTCTTTCAGCAATTCAATAAGCTTGTGAGTTTCGCTGGAGGTGGCTTTGCGTATATTGCTCATTTCGGTTTGCAAAATATCCGCCGAATCTTGCGCCGCTTCCATCAACATGGTCTGAATGTTCTGGCTGCGGTTCTCGGCATTCAAGAATGATTTGTCCATAATCGAGGCAAATGAAGACAATAGATTGTTAATCTGCTCAGCATTGCCAAGCAATTGCTCGGCCGATCCAGATAAGCCTTCATGGCGGCTTTGTAGCGCCAAGTTAATTTCCTCATTGGCTTTCAATATGGCACTGGTCGCGTGGCCCAAATCAGCCGTCTGGCGTTTAAAATTGCCACTGATATTCTCAAGTTTGCTCACCGTTGCATTGCCAACATTCGCCAGCTTATCACTCACATTGCTCAGCACAGTCGTGCCAATATCTAATGATGATGCCACCCGGCTCACATGTTCAATGCTTTCATCAAGCCCAGCTTTCAGGGTTTTATTCTTATGCTCAATGCTGTCACTCAATTTGGCCAAACGGTCATCGGCTGTCGCAGCTAAAGAGCTAAACCGCTCATCGGCAGCTTGCACAATGTTAGAAAAATCAAAGCTGCTTTCTTTCAAGCCATCCAACATTTTCGGCAATCTGGCTTCCAAATCGTCACCAGTTTCCGCCATTAAGTCACGTTCTTTTTTCAGATCATTGATAATTTTAGCAAATATATTCTCATTATTCTTATAGAAACCCTGAATGTTACCCACTTCATTTCTAAATTTGCTCTCCAACGTCGTGGCACGGTTAATCGCCCGGTCAATGCCATCCCCCATCGCCGCCACTTCACGGCGCACCGCTTGGCCAATGGTGGCGATAGAATCGCTCGCCATGTCTTCTGGTTGGGTTAAATGCAAAGCCGTATAGGCCAAGGACAATGAAATTTGGTGTAATTCCCGCGCCCGGTATAAAAACACCGCCACGCCCCAGCCCAATATGCAGGGTATAAACAATATCGCGGCAATGGATACCAATACCGGCAATGAGGTCAACGCCACCGCGCCCAAATCCAACATGCCGCTATTGACCAAGCCCAAACCAACCGCCAAGCACAAAACAATCCACAATATAGTGAAGCCCAAAGCCGCCACAATGGGCTTTTTGTTAGAATCACTTTTAATTTCATCGAGCAATTGCGCGGCATGGGCAATGTCATCATTGGCCGAATTGGTCAACATGTTAAAGCGTTTTACGCCCTCATTGGCCGCAGCATTTGCACTTTTTTGGCGTGATAAGATCTCAGACAAATCGTCAGAGGCTTTGCGTTTCGGCCCCGCACCAATCCGCGCCCGTTGGTCAGTCTGAATGCTACCCACTCTATTTTGGGCTTTGCTAGAGGCAGCTCTATTCGAATCTTTGGTGTTGGCATAAGGACTTGCAGGTTTATTGGGCACATTGCTCTTCACCCGCGGCGCTACTTTTTTGGCCTTAGGCGACGTGTTTTTATTAGGTTGCAAAGCCGATTTTATCCGGTCAGGCCGCCTTGACGCAAAAACATTCCGACTACCAGTTGTTGGGTTGGTTAACTTATCACTCATGAACCAAAATCCTTACAAAATACCATTACCTATATACTAGGTAGGAATATTGCCAAATAAACAGGTTAATAGCGAGTTAATAATGCATGCCAGCCCAAATTGTTAATATATTTTAATGTTTTTAGCTAAATCAATCACAAATTGTTTCTATTTGGCACACAGTTATTCACGCAGCTACACTGCGTGAGTAAATTGTTAATGATAGAATCCATCTATAGTTCACGAACCCGGCGCGTTAATAACTTGTTTAATCATTTTTGGTGTTATGACTGCAGATAAGCGATTTGAATTAGTGTTTTTAGTTCTTATCTCAAGTATTGCGTAGGAGATATTATGTTAGCCAGTCAAACAGCTGAAAAAGAAAAATACACCCATACCAGTGTCACGCCTATAAATGAGTATGTCAACGCGCATTGTCCCGATGCCATCGATTTTGATCATCTAAGTCGCTATACAATGGGCAATGACGAGTTAGAACAGGAAATCTTGCAACTATTTTGCAATCAATGTTACGATTATGTCTCCACATTAAAAACTTCATTAGAAGACCCCGAAGGTTGGAAGCAAGCCACACATGCCTTAAAAGGCTCATCACGTGGTGTTGGCGCATGGCGCATAGCGGCCGAAACCCAAGTGGCCGAGCTTTTAATCGGCGATGCATTATATACTGATCGGGTGAGCGCAATACACGCGATTAATTTTGCCGTCGAAGAAGTGGTGAACTTCGTAAAAGCCAAATATGCGGCTTAAGCCATATATAAACATCATCAGAATTCCAAAGGGCTCTTCATGAGCCCTTTTTCTTTGTAATCTGCGCCCCATTCATCTATATCAAAATAACCAATAATATAGATAAGCCCCAATATGCCGATCATTCATTTTGTAAATCCTCAAAACCAAACCACATCTATCACTGTAGACGCTGGCACAAATGTCAAAGATGCAGCGTTGGACAATGGCATAGAGGGAATTTATGGCGAATGCGGCGGCAGTTGCACCTGCGCCACCTGCCACGTATATGTCGATGCCCAGTGGTTTAATCGCATCGAAGCGGCTGATGATTTCGAGCAAGATATGTTAGAGTTCGCGGCCGATGCCACCTTAGAAAGCCGCCTAAGCTGTCAGATTAAAGTCAGCGACGCGCAAGATGGCATCATCATCAAAATACCCGCCAGACAATATTAAAACTTAACCCAATTCAAAAACTCAACGCAATGTCCAGTTAACCAATGACACCGTCGCTTCGGCAAAGGCTTGGTTAAATGCCAGCGCGATATTCTCACGGTTCTCCACCATCACTTCAACAGTTTTGGTAATCTTTTGCGAGCGCACCACCCGTGCCGCACGTTCCGAAACCAATTTGGCAAAAAATGTCACCTTCACCCGGATCGGTTTGGCCACAATTGGGTTTTCCCGCAAGCTCGGCTCAATATGAAAATCTCTAATTTCAATCAACAAATCATACTGGCTGCTAAACCCGTCAGATCGTGGCGCAACAGAACGCACCCGGTTGCTATCTTCAAACGCCTGCACAACCCGTCTTTGCACAAGTTTCGGAATGCGGTCTGCCCAAATTATGTCGCCATAATATTGCACCACAACTGGCGATGGCCGCACCAAAACTTTATCATTGTCCAAAATCGCCGCCGCGCGCGGCTCGCTAACAGATAGGCTAAACCCAGCCCGCCTGCCCTTCACAGCCGCTTCATCCAGCGGCGCCAAGTCAAAAATCAACGCTGTCTCGGTCGGCGTCAACGAGTCAACCATAGAGGCACAGCCAGCCAATAATGCCAACCCAGCAGCCATAAACCCAATAGAAAATAATTTAGAAAATTTACTCAACATACATAAAACCCACGAAATACTTGCTGCAATATATCACATAATTAACCATCTGCAAACGCAAAATTCAACAACCGTTCAACGCCCAAAATCGACGCAACTCATGAACAGGTGGATTATTTGCTAAGATATTGTAGGCGAG
>NVUS02000018.1 GCA_002402005.2 OCS116 cluster bacterium
AAAATTTTGCGGTTCGGTGGGTTCATCGGCGGCAAAAGCGCTGAACGTGCTGGCGATGAAAACCAGCGCGGCAAGGGTGATTTTTTTGAACATATGTCCCCAAGAAAAAATGAATCAATTATGAATTGGAGTCTATCTCAGCTTGAATTAAATTGATAGCTTCTTTGCTTGACCAATCGGCTGGGCCGAAGATACGCCCGACTTCTTGACCATCTGTGTTGACCAGCATGGTCATCGGTAGGCCACGGGCGCGTAGGCTGCGCATGGCTTTGGTGGTTGGGTCGGCATATAGGCTTAGGTTTTTAATGCCAATTTCGCTGAAAAAGGCTTCGGCGCCAGCGGTGGATTTGCGATCAACATTTAAAGTGACGACCTCGAATTTATTGCTGCCCAATTGGGCTTGTAATTTATCCAAAGTTGGCATTTCGTGCCGGCAGGGGCCACACCATGTCGCCCATAGGTTGACCAAGATGGTTTTGCCTTTGAAATGGCTTAGGTCAATTTCATTTTTGCTGCTGAGTAATTTGTCATCGGCAGAGGCGTTGAGGAATTTAATTTGTGGCAACTCGACCGGCGCGGCATTGACTAAAAAGGCGGCTAGCTCGCCAGTGGCCAATTGTTGCAAATCATCTACCACTGGTTTTGCGGCCAATTTTTGCTCTTGTTGCAGCTGACTATAGATTAAAAAGCCACCAAACAGCGTGCTGAGAACAAAACTGACCAAAATAACAATTTTGGTGAACGATTTTTGTGGCATTTCGGGTTGTCCTATTCTATTTATCATTTAACATGCGCAATATATATGCAATCTAGCAAAGTAAGGCAATGATATGAGTGATAAAAAAGCAGCCAACCAAATGTGGGGCGGCAGATTTGCTGACGCTCCAGACGCGTTGATGGAAAAAATAAACGCCTCTATTGGTTATGATCAACGATTTTACACTCAAGACATTGCCGGCTCTAAAGCCCATGCAAAAATGCTCGAAAAATGCGGTATTATTACCGCCGATGATGCCGCAAAAATTGATCAAGGTCTAGACACAATATCGCGAGAAATTGCCGCAGGTGAATTTGACTTTAAACCAGCGCTTGAAGACATTCATATGAATATTGAAGCGCGGCTCAAAGAAGTGATTGGTGAAGCTGCTGGGCGTTTGCACACTGGCCGTTCGCGCAATGACCAAGTGGCGCTTGATTTTAAACTTTATATCCGTGATCGGGTCGACGGGCTGATTGAACAAATATCGGCTTTGATGGAGGTGACGGCTAAAAAGGCTGAACTTTATGCCGATTATGTGATGCCGGGCTTTACCCATTTGCAAGTGGCGCAACCGGTGACATTTGGTCATCATCTACTGGCCTATGTGGAAATGTGGGCGCGGGATAAGAGCCGGTTTGAAGATGCGCGCAAACGCATGAATGTTTCTCCGCTTGGTGCGGCGGCTTTGGCGGGGACTAGTTTTCCGATTGACCGGCATATGACGGCGGAGGCTTTGGGTTTTGACGGGCCAGCTGCCAACTCGCTGGATGCTGTGGCTGACCGTGATTTTGTGATGGAAACATTGGCGGCAGCGTCGATCACTGCCATTCATTTATCGCGTTTGGCTGAAGAAATGGTAATTTGGTCGACCTCGCAATTTTCGTTTATCAAAATGTCGGATCGGTTTTCGACCGGTTCATCAATTATGCCGCAAAAAAGAAACCCTGATGCAGCGGAGCTTATCCGCGGTAAACCGGGGCGGATTATTGGCGCATTGACGGCGATTATGATTGTGATGAAAGGTCTGCCGATGACCTATGCCAAGGACATGCAAGAAGATAAAGAAATGACTTTTGATGCGTTGGACAATTTGGAGCTGAGCCTAGCTGCGATGGGCGGGATGATTGATGACATTACGGCACTGCGTGACAATATGGAAGCGGCGGCGGCCAGCGGGTTTTCGACCGCGACAGATTTGGCTGATTGGTGTGTGCGGGTGTTGAATATGCCATTTCGCGATGCGCATCATGTGACGGGTTCTATTGTGGCAATTGCTGAGAAAAAAGATCTGCGCATTGATGAGCTGACATTGGCTGAAATGCAGACGGTTGAACCACGCATTACGGATGAGATATTTGATGTTTTGTCGGTGCAGAATAGCGTAAAAAGCCGCACCAGTTTTGGTGGCACAGCGCCTGAGTTGGTAAAAAAATCGGCACAAGCTTGGCTGGCGGCACTTAAATGATATAATTTTGGTTCATGAGCCAACTAGACAGGGTAAAAAGATGCATTATTTTGAGTATAAAGATGGTGAGTTATTTGCTGAGAATGTGAGTTTGGCTAAGATTGCTGAACAAGTTGGTACACCATTTTATTGTTATAGTGCGGCGACGTTTCGGCGGCATATTAAAATGTTTCAACAGTCTTTTGCGGATCGGGATGCGTTGATTTGTTACGCGATGAAAGCCAATAGCAACCAAGCTGTGTTGACCCTGATTGCCAAATTGGGCGCGGGTGTAGATGTGGTTTCGGGTGGTGAGATGAAGCGGGCGATCAAAGCTGGGTTTCCGGCGGATAAAATTGTGTATTCGGGTGTGGCCAAAACCCATGCTGAGATTGAATATGGGCTTGAGATTGGCATTTATTGTTTTAATGCTGAGAGTGAGCCGGAGCTGATTCGGATTCATGAAGTTGCCAAAGCCAAAGGCGTGAAAGCGCGCGTTTCGGTACGGGTGAACCCGGATGTTGACGCGGGTGGTCATGAGAAGATTATGACCGGCAAAGCCGAGAATAAATTCGGCATTCCGTGGAAGAAAATTGACAAGGTTTATGAGCTGATTGGCACTTTGCAGCATTTGGAAGTTGTCGGTATTGATTTGCACATTGGCAGCCAGATTACTGATTTAGCGCCATTTGCCGAAGCTTTTGAGCGGGTTGGAACGTTGGTAACATCGCTGCGCGCCGCTGGCCATAAAATTCAGCATGTTGATTTTGGTGGTGGCTTGGGCGTGCCGTATAAAAACGACAATGATATACCACCGCATCCTGATGAATATGCCGCGATGATTAATAGAGTTGCGGGTAGTTTGGGTGTGAAATATATATTTGAGCCCGGCCGGATGATTGCCGCCAATGCCGGCATTTTGGTTGGTAAGGTTGAATATGTGAAACATGGTGATGGACGTGATTTTTTCATCTCGGATGTGGGCATGAATGATTTAATTCGGCCGACATTATATGATGCTTATCATGATATTTTGCCGTTGAAGCAAGCTGATGGCGGTG
>NVUS02000180.1 GCA_002402005.2 OCS116 cluster bacterium
ATTATTTCTTATGCCTATTTGCTTTATGCACAATTGGCGACCGACCCCGCGCGGATAAAATTTTTAGGTGATGTGCAAGAAAGACTGACCGAACTTGGCACAAAAACTCTATTTTTTGAATTAGAGTTGAACCGCATTGATAGTGATGAGATTGATGCTCTGCTGGCATTTGACAGCATCAGCCATTATGCGCCTTGGCTTACCGACATAAGACGCGAAAAGCCTTATCAACTGTCCGATGAATTGGAACAATTGTTTGCCGAAAAATCAGTAACCGGTGGCCAAGCGTGGAATCGTTTGTTTGATGAAACCATGGCCGGCTTGCGCTTCACTGTAGATGGTGAAGAAATGAGCGTTGAGAAGGTGCTCAATCTAATCACCTCGGCCGATGGCGCTATGCGCGAAAAAGCCGCCAAAGCCTTGTCGAAAACACTCGAAGAAAATGGCCGGTTTTTCACCCATGTAACCAATGTGCTGGCCAAAGACAAATCGATTTCGGACAAATGGCGCGGTTTTGACGATGTGGCGGCCTCGCGGCATTTGGCCAATCGGGTCGAGCCCGAGGTGGTCAATGCGCTGGAGAATTCAGTGCGCAAAGCCTACCCTAAATTATCGCATAGATATTATGCCTTAAAAGCCAAATGGTTTGGCATGCAGCAATTGAATCAATGGGATCGCAACGCGCCTCTGCCCAATGTGCCGAGTGAAGATACCAGCTGGGACGATGCCAAAGACATTATCTTGAATGCCTATAGAGAATTTTCGCCCGAAATGGCCGAGATTACTCAAAAGTTTTTTGACAATGGTTGGATTGACGCCAGATCACGCGATGGCAAAGCCCCGGGCGCGTTTGCGCATCCGACAGTGCCGAGCAATCATCCGTTTGTGATGATAAATTATTTAGGCCGCAAGCGCGATGTGATGACATTGGCACATGAATTGGGCCATGGTGTGCATCAATATTTAGCCAATCAGCAAGGCGCGTTGATGGCACCAACGCCGTTGACCTTGGCCGAAACTGCCAGTGTATTTGGTGAAATGTTGACCTTTAGATCGATGTTGAAAAATGTCAAAACGGTCGAAGAAAAACGCTCTATGTTGGCCTCTAAAGTTGAGGACATGCTCAACACCGTGGTGCGCCAAATTAGCTTTTATAGTTTTGAGCGTAAAGTGCATATCGCCCGTAAAGATGGTGAGTTGACCACAGAGCAATTGGCGGCGTTTTGGCTAGAAACATCAGCCGAAAGTCTAGGCCCATCGGTTAAGCTCAACCCAGGCTATGAACATTATTGGTCTTATATACCGCATTTTATCCATAGCGCATTTTATGTTTATGCTTATGCCTTTGGTGATTGTTTGGTCAACTCGCTTTACGCCTGTTACTTGGCCGAACCCGAAGGTTTTGCCGATAAATATTTTGACCTGCTCAAAGCCGGCGGCTCTCAGCACCATAGTGAGTTGCTCAAACCGTTTGGGCTTGATGCGAGCGATGAGATATTTTGGGATATGGGGCTTGAAGCCATATCAACGCTTATTGATGAATTAGAGGCCTTAGAAGGCCAATAAACACAAGAAAAGACTGTGAAATTACTGCTACCATTAGGTAAAAAAGTTAAATTATCTTAGACAATTTCGCTGACCTAGTCTAAATGTATGAGATAAGAATTTTAGAAAGGCTAATCATGACCAAAAAACAACATCCAGCAATGGACTATAAAATGCATAATGATACATATGCAAATTTTATCAAAGGCTCGATATATACCAGCATTTTTTGTGCCGTACTTACCCTCTGGGCAGTGATTGCCATCGCTACATAATAGCGCCATATTGATTTTTAGGGAGACTCTCTATGAAGATTGTCATCACTGCTGAACGCTCGGCAGAGGAAACACGCGTGGCTATATCACCTTTAACCGTACAAAAATATGTCGGTTTGGGTTTTGATGTGGTCATCGAAAAAGACGCAGGTTTAAAAGCCGATTTTACCGATCAGGCTTATATTGATGCCGGCGCATCGATCGAAAAAAACCTCAAAAAACTAGTTAAAGATGCTGATGTGTTATTGTCAGTATTGCGCCCGACGGCTGAGGAGTTGGCAGATTTGCCAGACACAGCAATCGTTGTCGCGATGCTCGACCCTTATGAGGGCGAGAAAGAGCTTGCTGATTTGACCAATAGCGGCAAAACCAGTTTTGCTATGGAATTGATGCCACGTATTTCCCGTGCCCAAAGCATGGACGTATTGTCATCGCAATCCAACCTAGCCGGTTATAAAGCGGTGATTGAAGCGGCGTCCGAATTCGGCCGCGCCTTCCCGATGATGATGACCGCAGCGGGCACTATTGCTCCAGCGCGGGTATTTGTTATGGGTGTGGGTGTTGCTGGTTTACAAGCCATTGCGACGGCCAGACGTTTGGGCGCGATTGTAACCGCGACCGATGTGCGCATGGCAACCAAAGAACAAGTCGAAAGCCTTGGTGCTGAATTTGTGATGGTTGAACCTGATGCGGATGATGAAGGCGAAACCGCTGGCGGCTATGCCAAAGAGATGAGTGACGATTATAAGAAACGTCAAGCTGAATTGGTAGCTGGTCACATTAAGAAACAAGATATTGTGATTACAACGGCGCTTATTCCGGGTCGTCCTGCACCAGAGCTTATCAGTAAAGACATGGTTGAAAGCATGGGGCAAGGCAGTATTATTGTTGACCTTGCCACATCACGGGGTGGCAATACGCCATTGTCGGTTAAAGATAAAGTGATCATCCATAAAGGCGTAAAAATAATTGGTTATGCCAATCTGGCTGGCCGTTTGGCGCAAGATGCCTCTAACCTTTATTCTCGTAACTTGCTGAATTTTATAAACTCTTTACTAAACGAAGACAAAACCAAATTAGAGATTGATTGGGAAGATGACATTATCACTGGCACATTGCTAACCAAAGACAGCAAATTAGTGCATGAATTTTACAATAAGGGAGATGCCTAATGGCTGATTTATCACCCGCACAAGCGCTGGAACGCGCACAAGCCGCAGCGGAGGCCGCACAAGATGCTGCCGCTGCCGCGCAAAGTTATGCCGATGGCATTGCTGATAGCATTGCCGCAAGTTCTGAAGCCGTGGCACAAATGGCCGGCAGCAGTACAGGCATTGACCCATTCATGTTTAGATTGGCGATTTTTGTTCTATCTATCTTCATTGGTTATTTTGTGGTGTGGAGCGTAACGCCTGCATTGCACACCCCGCTTATGGCGGTGACCAATGCGATTAGCTCGGTAATTGTGGTTGGTGCCTTGGTTGGCGTGGCGGCAGACGCTTCGGGCATTGCCAGTACATTTGGTTTGGTTGGCTTGATATTGGCTTCGGTCAATATTTTTGGCGGCTTTTTGGTCACTCAACGCATGCTTGCCATGTATCGTAAGAAAAATTAGGAGAAGATGATGAGTGCTAATTTAATTGCGTTATTATATCTTATATCTGGTGTATTATTCATTCTGTCATTGCACGGCTTGAGCTCACCTGAAACCGCGCGTCGCGGCAACTATATGGGCATGGTTGGTATGGCCATTGCCATTGTCACCACATTGATTATGGCTGGGCCTTCGACACTCGAAGGCTGGGGCATGCTGGTTGGCGGTTTAGCCATTGGTGGCATTATCGGTGGGGTGATCGCCCGTAAAATTTCGATGACCAATATGCCACAGCTTGTGGCGGCTTTTCATAGTCTTGTTGGTTTGGCAGCGGTGTTCGTGGCAGCTTCGGCGCTTTATGCGCCGTCAGCTTTCGGCATTGGCGAGGTTGGTCACATCCATACAGCCAGCTTGGTCGAAATGTCATTAGGCGTGGCGATTGGTGCGATTACCTTTACCGGTTCACTGATCGCGTTTGCCAAGTTGCAAGGTTTAATGTCTGGTTCGCCAATCATTCTACCAGCACGGCATTTGATTAACATTGCCTTGGCCGTGACCATGGTTGGCTTGGTTATCTATTTTGCGATGACTGAAAATACTGACCTGTTCTGGGCGATTGTGATTGTGTCTGGCTTGCTTGGTTTCTTAATCATCATTCCTATTGGTGGTGCGGATATGCCAGTGGTTGTGTCTATGCTGAACTCATATTCAGGTTGGGCAGCAGCGGGCATTGGTTTTACCTTGGGCAATACAGCGCTCATCGTGACTGGTGCTTTGGTGGGTTCATCAGGTGCGATTCTTTCGTACATTATGTGTAAGGCGATGAATAGATCCTTTATCAGTGTTATCTTAGGTGGCTTTGGCAACGTATCTTCTGGTGGCGGTAGCGAAGAAGAGGAAACCCGTCCAGTCAAACGAGGTAGTGCCGATGACGCTGCGTTTATTATGAAAAACGCCAATAAAGTGATCATTGTACCGGGTTATGGTATGGCAGTGGCACAAGCCCAACATGCATTGCGTGAAATGGCTGATGTGCTCAAAGGCCATGGCGTGAAAGTGGCTTATGCCATTCATCCCGTCGCTGGCCGTATGCCGGGTCATATGAATGTATTGTTGGCCGAAGCCAATGTGCCGTATGACGAAGTGTTTGAGCTTGAAGACATTAATAATGACTTCGCACAAGCAGACGTGGCGTTTGTGATTGGCGCTAACGATGTGACCAACCCTTCAGCCAAAACTGACCCTCAAAGCCCGATTTACGGCATGCCGATTTTGGATGTTGAAAAAGCCGGTACTGTGCTGTTTGTGAAACGTGGTATGGGCAAAGGTTATGCCGGCGTGCAGAACGAAGTGTTCTTCCGTGACAATACGATGATGCTATTCTCTGACGCCAAGAAAATGGTCGAAGACATTATCAAAGCACTATAATTCGTATAAAAATTCAAAATAAAAGGCGGGATGTGAAAACATCCCGCCTTTTTCGATTCCAAATTTATTAGCCGTTATGCTTTGGCTTGTTTGGTTAGCTGCACTCTGGCATTTGCACGGCCACGGGCGGCTTCTTTAGAGCTTGGTACACGGCGGCTGGCATTGTTGTAAGCTGTATAAGCATCTTCCCAGTCTTTTAATTTGGCTGATGCGCGGGCTAGGTGGATATAGGCATCATATGATTTTGGCATGATGCGCGATGCCGTTTCAAAGTCGCCTTTGGCCGCTACATAATTGCGCAATGCATAATTAGACACGCCACGCGCATAGAAGATTTGCGCCACATTCGAGCTAAAATTCATCGCTTTGTTAAAGCTCGCGATGGCCTGTGTATGGCTGCCACGTTTTTGATGGATGGTGCCGATTTGGAAATAGGCACGGGCGTTATAAGAGTTAACGCCGATGGCTTGGTTATAAGCACCAATCGCGGCGCTGTTGCGGCCTAGTAGACGCAATGCATTGCCTTTGGCAACCATGGCTTTGTCATAATTAGGGTTAAGCTTGATGGCTTGGTTAAAATCACCAATCGCGCGATTATATTGTCTTAGTTTAATGGAGGCTAAACCACGGTTATAATAAGGCTGTGGTGCATCAGGAGAGGCTTTAATCGCTGCGGTGAAGCTTTTATAAGCTTCGCCATAACGCTCGTAGCTGGCGAGGCCTGCGCCCAAATTATTATGTGAGCGGCCAAAGTCTGGGTTGCGCTTCACAGCTGATGAAAGCGATGTTAAATCGGTATTCACTGGAGAATCGGTGGTTTGGCAGGCAACCAGTGCAAATAGGCTGGTGGCAACTAAGCTAGCTTTCACTATCGTTTTCAACTTCACAATAATTCCAATTTCTAAAATTTATGGTTAACAAGTGTATAAATCAGTTTGTACTTAAATCATGTAATAAAAGTAAATATTTGTGATTTGGTAAACATTGTTGCAAAAATCGCACAAAAGCCACTTATATACAGGCCAAAAGACACCGTATACAGACTAAAAGATAAAGGTTCGAAACAAAAAAGGCCACCCGAGGGTGACCTTTTTAGAATTATATAATTCGTATCGCTTAATACATGCGGCCTTTGCCCATGATCATGCCTTCACGTTGAGCTTTTTTGCGAGCCAATTTACGTGTGCGGCGAATGGCTTCAGCTTTTTCACGAGCTTTTTTCTCAGATGGCTTTTCAAAATGGCCACGTAATTTCATTTCACGGAAAATGCCTTCACGTTGCATTTTCTTTTTCAAAGCACGTAGGGCTTGGTCAACATTATTATCACGAACGAGTACTTGCACTATGTATTTTCCTGTTTCATATAATCGTCAGTATAAAGACGAAATTGCGCGCTGCCTATCTGGTAGCAAATTTATTGACACTCAAATATCAAATATTTTGTCATTTGTCTAGGCGTAAACTCATAATAATACAAATATTAAGGAAATTACGGCTATTTTTGCTCATTCAATTGGCCCAATGGGTACAAAAGGTTGATATGACCCATTTTACGACCCGGTTTGATATCAAGCTTGCCATAAAGATGGATGTGGGCATTTGGCTGTTTGGCATAGTCAACGGCTTGCATGACATCATCACCAATTAGGTTTTTCATCACCACATTGCTATGGCGTTTGGTGCTGCCCAGCGGCATATTGGTGATGGCGCGAATGTGCTGCTCAAACTGCGAAATATAGCAAGCATCCTGCGTCCAATGGCCACTATTGTGCACACGCGGCGCGATTTCATTGACGATTAACGGGTTGTCGGCAGTCGAAGATACAAACAATTCAACTCCCATTGTACCGACATAATCTAAGCCTTTGATGATGTTAGTGGCCAAAGCAGCGGCCTGTTCTTTAATGAATGGTGCGACATTGGCCGGTATGGTCGAGACGTCCAATATATGGTTTTTATGGTCATTTTCGGACGGCTCAAAAATCGCCACATTGCCGGCAATATCGCGTGCAATAATGACTGAAATTTCCAAATCAAAATCAATAAAACCTTCGAGAATGCAATCGCCATAGACATTATTTTCGATCAATTTATAGGCTTCGGCCACATCAACCGAGGTTTTAATCATCACTTGGCCTTTGCCGTCATAGCCCATGGTGCGGGTTTTTAAAATGGCGGGCAGGCCGAGTTGTATTATGGCAGCATCTAAATCTTGCGGGTTTGCAACATTGGCATAAGGCGCAGTTTGTGTGCCGACTTTATTGAGATAATCTTTTTCGACCAAACGATCTTGCGAGGTTTGCAAAGATTTTAAATTGGGATGAACCTTCACCAAACCATCTAAATAAGCGATGGTGGTGGCGGGAATGTTTTCAAATTCATAAGTGATGACATCAACCGTAGCGGCAAAGGCTTTGAGCTTGGCTTCATCATCATAGGCGCCAACAATATTGCTGTGGCTAACATCCAATGCTGGGCCATTGTCTTC
>NVUS02000181.1 GCA_002402005.2 OCS116 cluster bacterium
ATTCTAGCCGAGAATTGATTTTCAATGAAAAACAATCAAATAAAATAATGTTCTTAGGGAGAAAATAATGACAATATTAAAAACCAATTTTAGCAAGGGTGCAGCCATTGCATTGCTTGCAGGTGCGACGGCACTTACCTCATTTACAGCTTTTGCTGCCACCCACCCAGTAACTGGTGAAGAGCTAGCGGCTGACCAAACATATACATATCGTATGCTTGATGGCATTCCAACGCTTGACCCACAATTAAACGAGGGCGCGCAAACATCAGATATTTTACGCGACCTGTTTGAAGGCCTTACAAACCAAGACGCTGAAGGCAACCTTATCCCGGGTGCTGCTGAAAGCTGGGAAGCCACTGAAGGCAACACAGTTTACACATTTAAATTACGTGCCAACGGCAAATGGTCTAACGGTGACCCTGTAACGGCTGGTGATTTTGTTTATGCTTGGCGTCGTGCGGTTGACCCTGCAACAGCTTCACCTTATTCTTGGTATATGGACATCATGTCTATTAAAAATGGTGCTGCGGTTATTGCTGGCGACATGAAACCAGAAGAGTTAGGTGTTGAAGCTGTTGATGATCTTACATTTAAAGTGACGTTAAACAAAGCGCTCCCATATTTTGCTGATATGACAGCACATGCAACCACTTTCCCGACCCATCAAGCGACAATTGAAAAGCATGGTGGTGATTGGACAAAACCTGGCAACATGATTAGTAACGGTGCTTATGTGCTTACTGAATGGACGCTTAAGGAGCGCACAACGCGCGAACGTAACCCAATGTATTGGAATAATGACAAAACCATTATCGATAAAGTGGTTACCTTGGTTATTTCTGATGAAAATGTGGCTTTCACCCGTTATAAAGCTGGTGAATTGGACAAAACTGAAATTCCTGCTGGTCAATATCCAACACTTAAAGAATCTTTACCCGGTCAAGCTTTGGTATTCCCACGTCTATGTACGTATTACTACCAGTTTAACCTTAGTGAAAATGGCCCAGAAGCGTTTAAAGATGTACGCGTTCGTAAAGCCCTTTCTTATTCAATTGATCGTAATGTGATTTCTGAAAAAGTGTTAAAAGGCGGCCAATTTGCAGCTTACACATACACTCCAGAAGCCACTGCTGGCTTTACCATGCCAACCATTCCATACGGCACTTGGTCACAAAAAGATCGTGATGCAAAAGCCACTGAACTTATGACAGCTGCTGGTTTCAGCAAATCAAACCCACTTAAGTTTGAATTGCTTTACAACACATCAGAAGCTCATAAGAAAATCGCCATTGCTGTTTCTGCTATGTGGAAACAAAAATTGGGTGTTGAAGTGACTTTGGTCAACCAAGAGTGGAAAACATATCTTGAAACTAAGAAGACACAAAGCTTTGACGCCGCGCGTGCCGCTTGGTGTGGTGACTATAACGAAGCCTCAACATTCTTAGACCTACTTGATACCAAGCATGGTCAAAATGATGGTAAATATAGCAACCCAGCTTATGATAAAGAAGTGCGTGCTGCCTCTACAAGTGCTGATGCCAATGTGCATTACACAGCTGCTGAGAAAATCTTAGCTGACGACATGCCAATCGCTCCTATCTATCATTATACAGGTAACATCTTGATTTCACCGCAGCTTAAAGGCTTCCCAGTGAATAATGTTATGCTAAAAATGTATAGCCGCGACATGTATAAAGTTGCAAAATAATACAATCCGAAGCATCGCGTCCCTAAATCTTGGGGGCGCGGTGTTTTATCTAAGGCATTCTTAAAATGTTACTATTTATTGTAAAGCGTTTATTGTCATCAATACCAACGCTATTATTGCTGATCATCGTATCTTTCGTGCTCATGCATTTGGCTCCTGGTGGCCCGTTTACATCAGAAAAAGATTTACCCGCCGCTGTGCTCGCCAATATCAATGCCAAATATGGCCTTGATCAACCATGGCACATACAATTGTGGAATTATATTTCCAGCATTATATTTCATTTCGATTTTGGCCCGTCATTTAAATATAAAGACATTTCGGTCAACCAAATCATCGCGCAAGGTTTTCCAATCACCATGACATATGGTCTATTGTCTTTCATTGTCGCCACTGTTTTTGGGGTGTCATTGGGCATTAGCGCCGCTGTAAAGCACAATACGTGGCTTGATTATTTGGCAGTTGGCATCTCTATCGGTGCGCAAGTGTTGCCAAACTTTATCATGGCGCCGATCCTCATCATCATCTTTACATTGTGGCTAGAATTGCTACCTGGTGGCGGTTGGAATGGCGGACAATGGCAATATATCATCATGCCGGTGATTGCCTTATCGACCAGTTATATGGCATCCATCGCCCGCCTCACCCGCGGCTCAATGCTTGAAGTGTTGAACTCAAACTTTATCCGCACCGCCAAGGCCAAAGGCTTGCCGATGCGCACCATCATTCTGCGCCATGCTTTAAAGCCAGCATTGTTGCCGGTATTGTCTTATTTAGGCCCAGCCTTTGTTGGCATGATTTCGGGCAGTGTGGTGATTGACATTTATTTCGGCACCGGTGGCATGGGGCAATTTTTTGTCGAAGCTGCGTTAAGCCGCGATTATTCGTTGCTTATGGGCATCACCATTTTGTTTGGCGTGTTGACCATTTTGTTCAGCACCATTGTAGATATTTTATACGCTTGGCTCGACCCCAAGATTAAGTTGTAGGGCAAGACCATGGTATTATTTAATAAAAAAACTATGGATGATGTTGTAGACAATCTATCCAACCCCGATCTGGTCAAAGGCTCATCACTGTGGCAAGATGCATTTTTAAGATTTAGAAAAAACAAAGCTGCGGTTAGCGCCACGGTTATTTTGGCACTGATGATCATCTTGTCGTTTGTTGGCCAATGGTTTGCCCCATGGGATTATGAAACCATTGATTGGGACCTTATGGGTGCTGGCAAAGATGGCGGACAACCCAGCCTTAGCAATGGTCATTATTTTGGCGTTGATAATTTAGGTCGTGATTTATTTACTCGTACGTTACAGGGTACGCAAGTCTCGCTTTTGGTGGGCCTATTGGGCACTGCGGTTGCTACATTTGCGGGCCTGTTTTATGGCGCAATTGCTGGTTTTGTCGGTGGGCGCGTGGATAACATCATGATGCGTTTTGTCGACATTCTGATGTCTATCCCTTATATGTTCATCATCATCATTGTGATGGTGGTATTTGGCCGGTCGGTCAATCTACTGTTTATGGCCATCGGCTTATTTGCGTGGATGGACATGGCGCGGATCGTGCGCGGGCAAACCTTAGCCATTAAAAATAAAGAATATATTGAGGCGGCACGGGCTGCTGGCGTGAGCGGCATGCGGTTAATCACCCGCCATGTGATACCCAATCTTTTGGGCGTTGTGGTTATCTATACCAGCTTGCTCATTCCGAGTTTGATTTTGACCGAAAGCTTTATTTCGTTTTTGGGTTTAGGGGTGCAAGAGCCGCTGACCTCGTGGGGCGCACTGATTAACGAGGGCGCGGGGCAAATGCAATATGGCACACCATGGATGCTGGCTTTTCCGCTTAGCTTTTTTGTGGTTGGATTGTTTTGCTTCTTATTCATTGGTGATGGTTTACGTGATGCGCTTGACCCCAAAGATTGAGTTTTTAAATAACCCAAAGCTTACGCCGTTTCTTTTCTATGGGAAGCGGCGTTTTTTTACGCACTTTGTGAGTTTTTGTTTTTGCGCTCCGAATCGGCTTGCATTTGCAAAAATGCAGCACGTTTTTGCTCGGCATGTTTGCGCTCGGCATTTTGTGAATTTTCACTTTCGGCAGTCACTTCATTGGCCGCTTGTGGTTTCACCACACGATCTTTGGGCATATGCACGGTTACCACTGTGCCTTGACCCAGCTCGCTTTGCAGCGAGAATTTACCTTCATGCATTTCAACCAAGCCACGGATAATTGGCAAGCCAAGGCCAGCACCTTCGGCTGCGGTTTCATGCGCCAAACTACCTTGACCAAATTGGCTGAGAATATGCGGAATTTCATCTTTAGGAATGCCCGGCCCATCATCGCGTACGGCAACAGACAGGCCATCTAATTTATCGATCCAAGCATAGACAGTGATGTTGCCATTTTGTGGCGTGAACTTGCTGGCGTTGGACAATAGATTGAGCAGAATTTGATGAAACGCTTTGGCATCAACCCATAGATTGGGAATGTCTTGCTGAATTTTACGGACAATTTGAATGCCCTTTTCATTGGCACGCAACTCGACCAAACGAATGGATTTTTCAATGGCTTTGCTTATATCAACCACTTCTTCTTGCAAGGTATAACGCCCAGCTTCGATGCGCGATAGATCCAAAATGTCATTGATAAGTTCAAGTAAATGCTCGCCAGATTTATGAATGTCGCCCGAATATTCTTTATAAACAGGGTTGCCATGCGCGCCGAACATTTCATCTTTCATCACTTCGGAAAAACCGATAATGGCGTTTAATGGTGTGCGCAATTCATGGCTCATCGTGGCCAAAAAGCGCGATTTGGCAATGTTAGATTCTTCGGCCCGCTTACGGGCTTCGTCAGAAATAATTTTTGATTGTTCAAGCTCGCCAAACAAAGCCTCTTTTTCGGCGCGGAAGGACAGCATAGCGAGTGAGGTTTTGAACTGACGGCGGGTATAAGCGCTATAATAATATTGTGCCATGATGATTAGGCCAATGAAAACCAAATTTGAAATTTGCCATTCATACGAATATATAGCCACGGCAGATATGCTCACTGGTAGGCTTGAAGAATACATCATGGTCAATGAATTGTTGGCCAATATCATGCGTAAACTCATGATAAGAATAACGAAACCGAAAACCACTGCTTCAATAAAATTACCCGAATATTGCGCTGATACGTCACCCACCAGCATGAATAAGGCAGCACCAGCAATGGTCAGACCGCAGAAAAATTCGGCGATGGAAAACCGATCTTCCCAAACCGAAGGCCGGCTTTTGGCCGGATTTGTCATCAAGAACCGCTTGCACATGGTGAGCAATATACCATGCGAGATATAGACACTGGCCAGCCAAAGCCCAACAAATGTAATTGGCACCCAAATGAGTGAAATAACTGCAAAAATGGTACAGATAAACGGCAAGGCTGTGGGTATGGAACGTTGATTTTGAGCGTATAATGCTAATAAATCGTGGCGAAAATGCACACTTGTGCCTTGAGCGATGGCTATGTTTTCGCGTGCAATGTCCAATTGGCCATTTCTTTTTTTATTTTTTTTCTGAGTTTTGTTGGATTTTGTCAGCTTTTGCGATGTGATGTTCACCGGATTTTTGTTTTTATTTTTACGCCGAAACATATATAAACCCTGCCACACCCTAGATAAACTCGTTCTTAAGTCTGTAGGATATAGAGGATAAGTTAATTTCTGATTGAGAAATTAGATCAATTACACAATTCGGCGCAATATAGTTTAACCGCGCAATGCAGCGATGTTTTCGGCCAGTTTTTCATTGCCATCTTTAAACACTGCGCTGCCCGCAACCAGAACATCAGCGCCGGCTTCGATGCATAATTTAGCCGTTTCGGCATTCACACCACCGTCAACTTCCAAACGGATGTCACGATCACCAATCATGCCACGAATTTCGGCAATCTTTTTAAGCTGCGAATGAATGAATTTTTGCCCACCAAAACCCGGATTGACACTCATCACTAAAATCAAATCAATGTCATCCAAAACATTGTCCAAAACACTGGCCGATGTTGCAGGGTTCAGCACCACGCCGGCTTTTTTGCCGAATGATTTGATCAGCTGAATGGTACGGTGCAAATGGTTGCCAGCTTCGGCATGCACAGCAATGATGTCAGCGCCGGCTTTGGCAAAATCTTCAATATACGGGTCGGCGGGTGAAATCATCAAATGTACATCAAATGGTTTGTCAGTATAGCTGCGCACGCTGGCCATCACCGCCGCGCCGAATGAGATGTTGGGCACAAAATGGCCATCCATCACATCGATATGCATCCAATCAGCACCGGCTGCGTCTAAAGCTTTGATGTCGCGACCAAGATTGGCAAAATCGGCAGATAGGATGGAAGGTGAGATGATGATTTTTGACATTTGATGAACCAATGAAAATGAGGAATTGTTAAGGCTGAATTAAACTATTTTCTATAGGTTTTCAATAAAAAAAGCCTAACTTATAAAGTTAGGCTTTTTCTTGAGCATGAGGATTAGAGCTCAATGGTTTATTTCATCACATGTCCTGAATGCATATCTGCTGGGTTGGTGTCTAAATAAGGCGATGGTTTGTCGAGTGCGCTGCGTTCTTCCGGCGTGTTAAATTCGCCGTCCCACGCACTTTTGCCCTCGGTGCAAATTTGTGTAGTTTTAAAGAATAGACGCTGGGCATCATTGGGTAATTTTAGGTTTAAGCCAAAATCTTTATAATGCTCATTGGGCAAATTACCACCTGACCATGTGATGGTATCTATCACTTCGGTAAGTGGTTTGCCATGATATTGCACCGGTTTATCGAGTTGCTTTTTGACAATTTCAATCTTCCAGCCGGCTAGGTTTTCAGGCTTTACCGATAGAATGCCATCAGGAATGGTGACAATAACTGAAGTCGTGGCAAACTCGCCACAACCATGTGGCACGCGGATTTTGCCGTTAAAATAACTACCGGCATCGGCGGTTTTTGGATTGAGGGTGACGTGAGCCGAGACTTCAAAAGCCACAAGGCTGGTGGCCACAATTGACGCGGCAGTGAAGGTTTTCAGAATTTTACGCATAATGCGCTCCTTTGATGATCTGCAGTTGCAGATATTTAATATTTAAAATGATGAGAGATTTTAAATATAAGGAGGCGCACGCACGGGTGGCAGATTGACAGAAAGTGCCAAAACCACAGTTAAGGTCGGCGCAATTTGAATGTGAGTGTGTAATTTAGCCGGCATGTTGGCGCCGTGCCATTGCGGTAGAATGGATACATCACTTAAGATGCAATTGTCGCAATGCACAAATTGCGCATTCTGCGGCTGTTCATCCAAATCAACAATGCTGACTTTACCAGCCTCATCAATGCGGATATATTTAATCTCGAAACCAGAACAGATGGCTATGATGCCATCGGCAGCGGTAAGTTGGTTGAGTTTAGAAATATTGGCCGCAACAAGGTTAGGCAAAACTGACTGCAACAGCAGCATTATCACGGCCACTGCTGTGATTTTTTGGCTCAGTTTTTGCAAATATTTCATCATAGACATTAACTTAAACCAGGCGATCATTTAAAACATGTGACAAACTGTCCCGCGCCTGAGTTTTAAACAAGTAAGTTTGGCCTTTAAATTTGGTCTGTGAGATCATATATTAAATATAACATAACTTTAGGCAACCAATATGACAGCGACAATCACCGTAATTTCAATCTACCTTTTCATGAGTCTGGTTTGCTTTGTGCTGTTTTTTATCGACAAAAAACGCTCCGAGGCGAACGGTTGGCGCATCGGAGAATATTATTTACACTTGGTGGAGCTGCTGGGCGGCTGGCCAGGCGCGTTGCTGGGGCAAAAATTCATCCGTCATAAAACCAAGAAAACCAGCTATAAAATCATATTATGGTTGATCATTCTGGTGCATATTATATTATGGGGCTATTTTATTTATGGGCTTTCGACCAAATTTTGGTGGTAGCTAGTAAGCCCCGATTAGCGCAGCGAATAGGCTAAGCACTCTGGCTTGATTTTCGCGCAATGTCTGCTCCAAATATTTAATGTCAGGGCTGTTCGAGATGGCCAATAATAAGCGCTCCAAACCATCTGGTACGTTATCAGCTTCAAAATCACCATCTATAGTGACGCGGATGATTTGCGAAATTTCTGAATATAATTTCAGCGCAATCGACAAAGTTTCATATGCCTCAGCATCAACCAGTTTATGTTGATGCATCATCTCTAAAGATCGGGTTGAATTGATTTGCAATATATCCGGGTGTTGATGGGCATGAATCAGGCTTAGATATTGGATGATGAATTCAATGTCAATCAAACCACCTTTTATGGTTTTAATATCCCATATATTGCCGGTGGTCTTTTCACTTTCAATGCGTTTGCGCATATCCAACACTTCGGCTTTTATTTTATCGACATCACGTTTTTGCTGTAATATTTCAGCGATGCTGGCGGTTATCTTTTGTGCCAATTTGCCATCACCAGCCACCACCCGTGCGCGGGTTAAAGCTTGGTGTTCCCACACCCATGCTTCGTTTTGTTGATAGCTTATAAAGCCCTCAAATTGTGTAGCCACTGGGCCTTTGCGACCAGAGGGTCGAAGGCGCATATCAACCTCAAACAAAGCACCTTCAGTGGTTGGCACGGTGAGCGCCGAGATGAGGCTTTGGGTTAATTTGGTATACCACATGGTCGAATTGAGCGGTTTTTTGCCATCAGATAAAATATCACCATCAACCACATCATATATCACAATCAAGTCTAAATCCGAAGTGCAGGTTAACTCTTGCGAGCCCAATTTGCCCATGCCCAAAATGACGATTTCGCCTTTGAATTTTCCGAAACGTCGTTCGATTTCCTGTTTGGCAACATCCAACATGGTCTCAATCAAGCAATCGGCCAAGTTAGCATAGGCCAAGGCAATTTCATCACCACGGGTGATTTGTGAAATCTGATGCACACCAATTTGAAATTGTGCTTCTTGACCAAAAACTCTGGCTAGGTCTAATCTTTCTTCGTAAGTCTCTGTGCCTTGCATGGCTTTGCTCAGCCCGGCTTGATAATCGGTTTTTTGTGGCAAATCCTGCATAAAATCAGGATTGATGACCGCATCAAATAACTGGCTTTTGTTCGAAAGTTGAGTGGCTAACTTGGGCGCGGTGATCAGAATGTTGACAAATAAATTGAACAAATACGTATTGTTGATGAATAAAGAGAACAGCTGCACACCGGCGGGCAAACCCATTAAAAACCGATCAAATGCTAACAGAGCATTGTCTGGATGATAGGCTTTTGACAATTCTTGCAAGATGGTCGGCACCATCTCCGTCACCAACGAGCGCGTACGTGCGGTGCGCATGCACGGGTAGCGCCCAAAATGCCATTGGCGTACAATCTCCGATGTACGCTCGGGATGTTCATAACCCATGGCCGATAACGTACCTAGAGTGGCTTCGTCATGTTCACTTCCGGTGAATACCAGATTGCCAAGCTCGGCATTTAACTCGGGCGCATGCTCAAACAAGGCGGCATAATGCTCCTGCACCTTGTTCAAATGCCACAACATATCTTGCCGAAACGCCGTAATATTCTCATAAGCGCAAAAACGAGCGAAATTCTCTAGCTTATCAATGTCGGTCACTAGGGTTTGGGTTTGCTCATCATTCATCATCTGAATGCGATGCTCAATATTGCGCAAATAAATATAGCACTTCTGCATATCAGCCGCCACTTCAGGCAATATCCATTTGGCAATGGCCAACCGGTCAAGCATTTCTAATGTGCCTGAATGGCGCAATTCGGGCTGCCGACCACCGGCAATAAGCTGCTGAGTTTGTACGAAAAATTCGATTTCTCTAATGCCACCACGGCCTAATTTAATATTATGACCATCAACTTTAATTTCACCATGACCTTTGTGAACATGGATTTGGCGCTTCATAGCATGGACATCGCGTATGGTGGCGAAATCTAAATATTTACGCCAGATAAATGGCCGCAATTGCTTCATAAAATCTTGCCCGAGCGTTTGATCGCCAGCGCATATCCGCGCTTTAATCATCGCGGCACGTTCCCAATTTTGGCCAATTGATTCATAATAACCCAACGCCGCTTGGTAGCTCATGGCAATTTGGGTCGCGCCGGGGTCAGGTCGCAAGCGCAAATCCACTCGAAATACATAGCCAAATTCATTGCGTTCTTGGATCAATAGTACCAATTTTTTGGTCATGCGGATGGCGAATTTATACGGATCTTTGCCATTTGCCACTCTAAAATTCTCAGGATCAAAAAAAACGATCAAATCAATGTCGGAAGAATAATTTAGCTCATAAGCGCCATGCTTGCCCATAGCGATGATGAAGAGATTGCAATTTTTGCTAACGCTATATAGATCATCGGTCTCAAATTGCCCAGCTTTCACCGCTTGTTTAAGCAGATAACTCAAAGCAATTTCTATCGACAGGTCGGCAAATTTACTCAATGCATCGGTCACCTGCGCCTGCGTCCACAAACCGGCCAAATCCCAAATAGCTAAGCAAAACGCTACTTTTTGTTTAGTGATGCGCAAATATTTCATTATGTCAAAATCATTATCAGCCGCATTGGCCTCTACAATAAAATCGGCAATTAATTTGGTATAAAGGTCATTGGGATTATGAATAAAGCTATCCAGCGCAAAGGCCGGATATTTACGGATGATGCCGGTCAGATAAGGTGATGACGCCAAGATGACATTGAGCAAAGGCCGCAATTTACCATCTTGTTTTAGAAACTCATATTCAAGCTCGTGCTCATCGAATATCTGCTGCAAATCGTCATATAAAATATCGACTTGCTGCTGATCATCAGGGCTTAAATGATATGTCACCTGTTTCATATTCACCTATTTCATTGGTCGTCTGCTGTGTCCTTTTGGGCTTTATTCATATTTCTAAAATAGATGTAAGCCGATAAAAAAGCCAGTGCTAAAAATACAATCGGCGTTAGCCATAAAAATGAGTTTTGGCTACTGAATAAAGGCTTGAGCAGCACAAATTCACCATAGCGATCGACCAAAAATTGTTTAATTTCAAAATCAGTTTTGCCTTGCATAATCTGCTCACGCACCAATATTTTCAGGTCAATCGCCAAATCGGCATCGGAAGACTCAATCGATTGATTTTGGCACACCAGACAGCGCAATTCTAGCGACAAGTCTTTGGCGCGTTGCTCAAGCACGGCATCTTGCAACAGCACAACCTTAAGCGCGGCTTGTGCCGGCTGAAAACCAAACAGGCTGATGATAAAAATAATGCAGAGGCGTTTAAACATTAACCACCTCTTGCTTTAACGCCGCGCGGTTAACTTTACGGCCGCGCCTATCGGTAAGTGATAAGAATCCGCCCAACATCATCAATAAAGGCCCTAGCCAAATGAACAAGACCAGCGGGTTATAATAAGCGCGCAATTGCACTTTATTATTTTCGCCCAAGGCACCAAAGGCCACATAAACTTGGCCGAAATAATGGTTGTAAAGGCCAACCTCGGTGGTCGGCGAACTGCGCTTTAAATAACGGCGTTTGGCAGTGGCGATATTACCCAAATCCACACCATCGCGGCTTAAGTTAAAATTGCCAACAATTTCGCTATAATTGCTGCCTGTTTGGTTCTGCACATTGTCAAATTCAAGCTCAAAACCAGCGATTTCCATTTTGTCGCCGACCGTCATTTCTTGAATATTCTGCACCCGCCATGCGCTCATCGCCGCCAAGCCAAGCACCAGAACACCAATGCCCATATGCGCCAACATAACCGCAAATTTGGCGCGCCTTAAATTAAACAGGCGGCGCAATGCCAAATCCCAGCCTATCTGGCCAAAACGGGCAGAGTATAAAATTTCCCATATCGCGCCATATACCAGCCAAACGCCCAATAATACAGCTGCCCACGCCAATATATCGCGGTGGCCAGTAAAATACAGGAATGCGAGCATGGTCGCAAATGCCAATAAAAACACCCCGATAAGCCGCTTCATTGCCGACAAAAAGTCGGCCTTTTTCCACGGCAACATGTTGCCAATTGGTAATAAAATAAGCAATGGCACCGCCAAGGGGATGAAAGTTTGGTTAAAGAATGGTGCGCCGACCGATAATTTATTACCGCCAATCGCATCAATGAATAACGGATATAATGTACCGACAAATACCGTAACCAACATGACAGACAGAATGAGATTATTGAGCAGTAATGCGCCTTCGCGGCTGATCGGCGCAAACACTCCACGCTGCCTTATATTGCCGCTTTTAAATGCGTAAAGCCCAAGCCCGCCCGCCATAAAGTAGAATAAAATGGCCAAGATGACCACGCCCCGTGCTGGGTCAACCGCAAACGCATGAACCGATGTTAGAATGCCCGAACGTACCAAAAACGTGCCCAATAGACTGAGGCCAAAGGCAATAATGGCCAATAGAATTGTCCAACTGCCAAGCGCACCGCGTTTTTCCATCACGATGGCACTGTGCAACAAAGCCGTGGCTGCTAGCCAGGGCATGAGTGATGCATTTTCTACCGGATCCCAGAACCAAAAGCCACCCCAACCCAGCTCGTAATAAGCCCAATAAGAACCAAGCGCAATACCACCTGTCAGGCAAGCCCAAGCAAATAATGTCCAAGGCCGCACCCATTTGGCCCATTCTTCATCTACTTTTTCGGTCAACAAAGCCGCAATGGCGAATGAGAAGGGAATGGAAAGGCCAACATAACCCAAATATAGCATTGGCGGATGCACGGCCAAGGCCCAGTCTTGCAACAATGGGTTAAGATTATTGCCCTCAATGGGCACAATGACTAAGCGCTCAAAAGGATTTGAAGTGAAGATAACAAAACCCAGAATGGCCACCGCCAACATAGCTTGGATGGCCAATGTAACGCTTAAAAATTTAGCATCAAGCCTGCCTCCAAATAAGGACAAACATGCGCCAAGCAAGCTAATGATCAGTGAAAATAGCAGAATAGAGCCTTCATGATTGCCCCACGTGGCGGCAATTTTATAAAATAAGGGTTTTTGACTATGTGAATGTTCTACAATGATTTTTAAGGAAAAATCTGAGCTGGCAAAAAGCAGCAATAGAATGGCAAAACTGAGTGCCAACAATACAGCCTGCAACACGGCGGCGCGGCTGGTGATGGCGTTTAACATATTGTATTTATCAGCATTTGCCCTCAGCGGCAATAGGCCGATCACCATCTGAAACACAGCGATGGCAAAACTCAAAATGAGCGCAAATTGTCCAAATTCTGCCAGCATATTATTCACTTACCTTTTGATCAGCATCCTGCCAATGGCCTTGAGCTTTTAAACTATCAGCAACTTCTTTGGGCATATAATTTTCATCATGTTTGGCCAACAAACTATCGGCAAGGAAAATTTTATCTTGGCTTAAATAACCCTCTAAAACCACACCTTGGCCTTCTTTAAATAAATCTGGCACCACGCCTTCATATTCGACATTTAGCTCAGACTGGTTGTCAGTAATGATAAATTTCAACAATAAACCTTCATGCTTAACCGTGTCATCCATAACTAGACCACCAATGCGCAAGCGTTTTTGGCTGTCGGTTTTCTCGGTTAAAATTTCGGTTGGGGTTTTAAAGAAGGATATGCCGTCTTCCATGGCAACCAAAATAAGCCCGGTCGCCAATCCAAGCAATGCCAAACCAACAATAATAAAGGTAAATCTTTGCTGTTTTCGAGTCATTTATCTACCTCAGCTGGGGTGATTAAGTCTAATATTTGGGTCAGAGGCCGTATCTGCTCTTGACTATATTTATGCGTGGCGATGAAAGCGTCAAGCGCCGATTTTGCTTCAATAATTTCACCATTATTTTGCAACATGGTGGCGTAAAAATACATCGCTTCAATGTCATCTGGAGATTTTTCATGCGCCTTGGTAAAAGCCACTTTGGTCATTGGTCCAAACACACCTTTATTGACAATCAGGTTGGATTTGCCCAAGCCCAGCCAGTTTTTACCATTGCTATTGCCAAATTTTATGGCATTGGCAAAGGCATCAAACGCTTTTTCGGGTTGATTTAGGCTCAAATAGGTGGGCGCAACCACTTGCCAACCTTCTGCATCTTCTGGGTTTTTTGCCAAATGAGCTTCAATCTGTTCGATGATGGCTACGTATTTGCTGTCAACAATTGGTTTTTCTGGCGGCGTAAGTAATGCAGAATTGCCAATATATGCATATAAGCCAATTGAACCCAGCCCAAGACAGCTCGCCAATAACAATGTTGGCAATTGGCTGGCGGAAAATCTATTTGAAACATTCACATTCAAACGCAAAAACACAGGGATGGAAATATACGCGAAACTCGCAAAAGCCAGCAAGATAATCGAAAACCAAAAAAATAACTGCATTAATGAAAAGGCCCAAATGAATTACAGGTCGACACTATTGGTTAGACCTTTTCCATTTTATAAGCTGTTTTTTAAAAATTGCAACGCGGCAATCTGTCTCTGTACGATAAATTGTCAGTTGATTTTATTTATATTCGACATCCCGCACCGCCAACAGACCACCTTTATGATAAACATCAGCCTGCTCGGGGTCTTTGATTATTTTTATTAACCCGGTTGAAATGTCCAAATAAACCAGCAATGCTTTCTTATTTTCATTGCTCTCACGGCGCATTTGCTCAACAATTGCGACCGAGAATATGTCAATAAATTGCACACATTTTCGGTAACTTTCGGTGAACATGGCATGGCATGATGCCGCCTCGATATATAATTTAATGCCGTGTAGCAAATATACGCTGGCATTCAATTCATCAATATCAAACTGATCAGGCTCTGTCGTTGGTTTGCCATCAGCAATTTTTTGATAGCGACCCAAAACACTGGTTAGCAAACGCGGGCATGTTAAAATATCTTCTTCTAACGCATCGGCGGCGCTGGTTTTCAAACCAATAATCTCTTTGCCCCAACTGCTAATCGGCGACACATCAAATTCGCGTTCAATACCCAAAATTATTGACGCATAATTGACATAATATTGCAAATGCTGCTCGTGATTCTCTTGGCTATTTTCACTAGAAATGAAATTGTGTAAATTGACCTTGGCGTTGAAAAGCAATATATCACCCAAAATGGCTAAATCGCATTTGGCGGCGGACGACGCGTCATCAATGCGATAATATTTTTGAATCACCCGCAAAACATGTGATGGGCGTTTCAAACTATCGATTAATAAGGTGATGTATAGCGGGAATATTTTAGGTTGCGCCTCTTTTATCCTAATCATCTCATTGGTAATTTTAGAAAGAACATTGCCCGCCAAATCAGGAATTTCACCGGCAAAAAACTTGAGCGCTTTTTCAACTTCATCGATATTTTGCAAATAATAGCTTAGCTCTTCTGCCTCCCGTGCCACCAATTTACTACCAATCGCGCCAGAGAATCGTGTCCATTCTTTTTCACTACCTTTGCATTTTTCAATGATTTCTTCTAACCTCTGCCCAGCCAAACGGTTGAACTCGTTGACAATGATTCGAGCCTTTTTCATCTCTTTTTGCCGCACCGCTGCGTTAAAAGATTGCTCAAGCTCATCAACTTCGGCTGTCATAAGCTGGGTTTCAAGATAGCTCCAAATTTTCTCCATGGAATGTCTCGAAATGCGGCCAATTTGCCTTTGATCCATCTCGCCATCAAACAGGATGCGGCCAAATGGTAAGTAAAAATAACGTTTAAGATTATATTTGCGCTTTTCAGCGTCTTCCAATTCACCCTGTTTAATTAATGTTTTGGTTGCAATGTCTGCAATGCGTAACATTTTCTGTTTTTCAGGATGGCTGTCAGGCATGCTTTCCACCTGTTTCAGCAAATATTTCAACGCCTCTGGCGGCAATAGCTCAATCTTCTTATACATTTTCGGATTGAGAAAATTAGATACATCCATGATATACAAAACCCACTTTGTCGGCCTATCCAGTAGATAGAATTATATTAACTTTTGATATTAAGGGAGTTTGATTAAAATTATGATAAAGTTTTACCATTAGCCTA
>NVUS02000182.1 GCA_002402005.2 OCS116 cluster bacterium
CTGAACTACTACTTACTCAGAATATGTTGTAATATTTGGTTGCGGGGGGCTCGTAACCTCCATAACTTGCACATCATAATCAACAATTTTCTAACCAATGTAATAAAACAGAATTTAATTAGCGGTACAGTGCCAAAGCATAGAATGAATAAAATCCGGTTTATGATGAATAGGCGCCATCATTCCGCATTAAGTTAGAAAAGCCCCTTAGTTTTTGAACAAACCGTTGCATAAATTAATATATGGAGCGGCACAAAAGCTAAACATGACCAATCTGACTTACACTTTAACGAAAGGGTGCCCACTTCGGCACCCCTTTCATGTGATTGTAAAAGCTATTAAGCCCTAGAAATGAACCGATTTTGCATCAATTGGTTTTTGTAACGGAGGCGCAAATTTAGTAAGATCAATCCCCTCTACAGCAGCGTTATACTCTTCAATTAAGGGGGTTCTGCCAAGAATTGCAGAAAGAACAACAACGGGAGTTGAGGCAAGTAGCGATTCACCCTTTTTGTCTTTTGAATCTTCAACCACTCTTCCTTCAAATAGACGGGTGGAAGTGGCTAAAACTGTGTCACCTTTTGCAGCTTTTTCTTGATTGCCCATGCATAAGTTGCAGCCAGGGCGTTCAAGATACAAAATATTTTCATATTCAACGCGGGCTGAGCCTTTGGGCGCGCTATCATCGAATTCAAAACCAGAATATTTTTGTAAAACGCTCCAATCACCTGTTTCTTTTAGCTCATCAATGATGTTGTAAGTTGGTGCTGCGACAATCAAAGGAGCTTTAAATTCGACCTTGCCATTTTTCTTTTCTAGATTCTTAAGCATTTGAGACACGATGACCAAATCGCCTTTGTGAACCATGCATGAACCGACAAAACCAAGATCAACTTTTTTCTTGCCTTCATAATAAGAAATGGGTCTGATTGTGTCATGGGTATATCGTTTTGACACATCAATATTGTTCACATCAGGGTCGGCAATCATCGGCTCGATGATTTGATCAAGATCGATGACCACTTCGGCAAAATATTTAGCATTGTCATCAGGGGTCAAAGCTGGTTTTTCGCCAGATTTTATTTCTGCAATGCGTTTATCGGCTTTTGCGATCAACCCATGTAAAGTCTGTGCGGGGTTTTCCATGCCTTTATCAATCATGATTTGAATACGGCTTTTGGCAATTTCGAGCGACTCAACTAAGGTTGCGTCTTCAGAAATACAGATTGAAGCTTTTGCTTTCATCTCTGCTGACCAATCGGTGAAAGTAAAGGCTTGATCGGCAAGTAATGTTCCAAGGTGAACTTCTATAATTCTGCCTTGAAAAACATTATCTCCGAATTGCTGTAGCATTTGTGCCTGCGTCGAGTGAACCACGTCGCGGAAATCCATATTACTTTTCATCGTGCCTTTAAATGTAACTTTTACTGATTCAGGGATAGGCATTGTGGCTTCGCCTGTTGCTAATGCCAATGCTACAGTTCCAGAGTCAGCGCCAAAAGCGACGCCTTTAGACATGCGTGTATGCGAGTCGCCACCAATAATAATTGCCCAATCATCAATTGTGAGGTCATTTAAAACCTTGTGAATCACGTCTGTCATAGGATGGTAGACATCCTTTGGGTCGCGCGCTGTGATTAGACCAAATTTATTCATAAAATTCATGAGCTTGGGAATGTTGGCTTGGGCTTTAAAATCCCAAACAGAAGCCGTATGACAGCCAGATTGGTACGCTCCATCAACGATTGGTGAAATGACCGTAGCGGCCATGGCTTCTAGCTCTTGAGAAGTCATTAGGCCAGTGGTATCTTGCGAGCCTACAATATTCACCTCAACTCTGACATCAGAACCAGCGTGTAAAACAACCCCTTCAGTCACCCCGACGGCATTTTTATTGAAGATTTTCTCAGCAGCTGTGAGGCCTTGGCCTTTATGTGAAATCTCTTTTGAAGGCGCAAAGACTGCCGGCATTTCAATACCGAGTGTTGAAGCTGCAAAGCTTTGCAGTTTTTTACCAAAAACAATTGCGTATGAGCCACCAGCTTTAATAAATTCGCTTTTTTGAGGATTCAAAGAGTCAGCAATATCGGCATGCTCTTTTTCACCATTCTCATCGTATAATTTTTTCGTCTTTGTGTTGATTGTGAGAATGGTTCCCGTTTCTACAGAATATTTCTCTTCGAGCACTGGGTCGCCATTATTGTTTATGATCGGTTTGCCATCAGAGCCTAATTTTTTAACCCAGTTTTTTAAGTCGACACCGATACCACCAGTTACGCCCACTGTAGTTAAGAATATTGGCGAAATCCCATTGGTTCCACCAACGATAGGCGCAAAATTGACGAATGGCACATATGGGCTTGCTTGTTTGCCCGTCCATAAAGCTACATTATTGACACCGGACATCCGCGATGAACCAACACCCATTGTGCCTTTTTCTGCAATCAACATTACGCGTGCATCAGGGTTTTGCTTTTGCAGCTCTTGGATTTCTTTCTGAGCTTTTGGTGAGATCATACATTTACCATGCAACTCACGGTCAGAACGAGAATGCGCTTGGTTGCCAGGCGAAAGTAAATCTGTAGAAATGTCACCAATGCCAGCGATATAGGTTACAACTTGTATTTCTTCGTCAATATCTGGAAGCTTTGTAAAGAACTCGGCCTTCGCATAGCTATTAAGCACGTCTTTTGCGATTTCATTACCATCTTCATAAGCCACTTTAAGACGATCCATATCGGCTTCATAAAGAAAGAATTGGGTTTTGAGTACATCAGCAGCTTGCTGAGCGATGGATAGGTCATCACCTAGAGCCAGAATAAGCAGGACATCAACCGAAGGGCCACCTTTCATATGCGATAAGAGCTCAAAGGCAAAATCTATTGAAATTTCTTCAACAATTGAGTTACCAAGTATGATTTCTTTTAGAAATTCAGCCTTCACTCCAGCGGCGCTAGTGGTACCTGGCAGCGTATTATAGATAAAGAAATTGAGAGAACCTTCACGGTATTTACTTTTAGAATCTTTGATTTGCGCAATCAGCTCACTTACAAGGGCGCTATCTTCAATGGGCTTAGGATGCAGTCCTTGCTCTTTACGATTTTCGATCTCAGTTAAATAGTCAGTGTATAAGCTCATGGTTATCCCGATGTATTAGAGTTAGGCTAAGCTAGAACACTGGCATCGGATATTTATGGGGCACAGGATCAAGCTTGCCATTTTTTACACTGAATTTTGATTGGTTGCAAGATTTTCAATCGCGATTATTTGCATCTATCCCGCATTTCCAAGTATCACTCAGCCTCCTCATATTGTGATATTATCTGATAAATTTAGTTTTAAATGCTATAGATCTCACTTTTTTGACTTGTGATGATCCGCGTTTCCTTGTTCAATATACTCATCTCTTCTCCAACTATAATCATTTTTTAAAGGAGCGTGAATTTCTGCTAAACAAGGCTAACCCTACTCATAACATGTTGAAGGTAGAGTTCGCGCATTAGGATTAATTGCGTCAGCTTGGTTTGAAAAACCATTGATTTGACTATCGGAATATTTAGACTTCTCCCGGTAAAATCTACAAAATAATTCTATAGAAATTTCATTCAAAAACATCCCTTTTTCGGGAATATAATTGAATTATCATTTGCTTCTAATTC
>NVUS02000183.1 GCA_002402005.2 OCS116 cluster bacterium
AAATGCGCTTCATCAAAAAAGAACACCAATTTGGGTTTGTCAGGGTCGCCAACTTCGGGCAATTCTTCAAACAATTCACTCAACAGCCACAGCAAAAATGTCGCGTATAATTGTGGCGATTGCATCAATTTATCAGCGGCAAGGATGTTGATATAACCTTCGCCCTTACTGTTAGTTTTGAAAAAATCTTGAATGTCCAAAGCAGGTTCGCCAAAGAAATTGTCACCACCTTGGTTTTCCAAAGTCAGCAAACGCCGTTGTATAGAACCGATAGAGGTGCGAGAAACATTACCATATTCAAGCGTCAACTCTTTGGCATGCTCACCAATATGCACCAAAATGGCTTTTAAATCTTTCAGATCAAGCAGCAATAATCCCAAATCATCAGCCACCCTAAAGGCAACATTAATCACCCCTTCTTGAGTTTCATTTAAGTTGAGCAAACGGCTCAATAGCAAGGGTCCCATGTCGGATATTGTGGTGCGAATTGGGTGGCCTTTTTTGCCAAATAAATCCCAGAATACCACCGGAAATTTATTCATCTCATAACCATCAAAGCCAATTTTAGCCGCGCGTTCGGTCAAAAAATCTTTTTCTTCACCTTTAAAAGCAAGCCCGGCCAAATCACCTTTCACATCAGCACAAAATACCGGCACACCATCGGCAGCAAAACCCTCGGCTAATATTTGCAAACTTACAGTTTTGCCAGTGCCAGTTGCCCCAGCAATCAAGCCATGTCGGTTGGCTAACTTTAACAATAGATTTTCTTGCTTTTGGCTTTTGCCAATATAAACGCTGTCTTCAGAATACATAAACCCACCCATAATTTGCTATTATATTGTTTTTTAAAACAGTTTAACCATCAGCGCTCAACATGCCAGAAAAAAATAATATTTTGTGGTTTGCATCAATTCTGCTTGCAAAACCATGCCAGCCCCCACATATTAAACTCAAAATCAACCAAAAGGACCCCCCAATGGAACAAATTATCGCCACCATCGCCGAAAAAATCGGCGTCAGCCCCGAACTGGCTTCAAAAGCCGTCGGCATTATTTTAAATCTAGTCGATTCATCAGTGTCTGACGATGTAAAAGACAGATTATATGGCTTTGTGCCAGAAGCCAAAGAATTGGCAGCAGCTGGCGGCGAACAGGGTGGTGGTGGCCTAATGGGCATGGCTGGCGGTCTATTTGGCGGCGGCGGCGGCGCAATGGGCGCAATGGCCGCGATGGGTAAATTAAGCGAAGCTGGCTTGGATAATGACCAAATTGGCAGCATGGGCAAAACATTGCTCGGCTATATTGGCGAAGTTGGCGATGAAGAACTTGTCGGCGAAATTGTCAGCTCTATCCCGGGTCTAGATAGATTCATTTAAACCAATTTATGATTTAAGAGGAGCTTTTATAGCTCCTTTTTTACGTTCAAATTTTTCCATACGGTTGCGTATGTTATACACAGGCAGCTAAGCATGAATTGATATAATTCCGCCAATCGCTATAGTGAAGATGAATTTAAGGGTGGGGCAAATATGTCAGAAAACAGCTTTGAGAAAATCACTTTTGACGCGTGGCAAATGGCGGCCGAAAAGGCGTTACGCGGCGTCAGCGTCGATAGTCTAACCAAAATCACTTATGATGGCATTGCGGTTAAGCCGCTTTACAACCAGAATCAAGCCACAAATCAACCGGCATTACCAAGTGATGCATGGCAAATCAATCAAGCCATAAATCACCCCGATGTCACACAAGCCGCCAGCCAAATTACCGAAGATTTGGAACAAGGCGTCAACGCCTTAAGCCTCTACTCAAACCAATGTGCGAGCGCTCACGGTTATGGAATTAACATAAATCGAGTTAACATAGATTCTTTATTTAAAAACACCTATTTAGATATGATTTCTTTGCGTTTAGAAACCGGCTTAGACGAAATGACGGTTGCCAAAACTATACTGAATCACTCAACAAAACACACGCAATTGTCATTGGGCATCGACCCAATCGGCAAATTGGCACAATTTGGTGGGTGGGACAGCGAGGCTACGGCCAAACAGGCGGTGCAAGCGGCATTGAAACAGTTTAGTGCCACCCATATTTTGCGTGTCGATGGCCGCATCGCGCACAATGCTGGTGCAAGCGAAGCTCAAGAGTTAAGCTTTATTATATCCTGCGCCTGTGCCTATTTAAAATGGGCAGATGAGGCAGATATTGACCTTAATGTCGCCGTTCAAAAAATAGAAATTTGCATCAGCACTTCACAAAATCAATTTGCCAGCATCGCTAAAATCCGTGCAATGCGGCAACTTTGGGCTGAGCTACTCGATGGCCTAGAAATCAAACAATCGCCAGCCTATATTTACGCCGAAACCAGCTATCGCATGGTCACCAAGCGCGACCCATGGGTCAATCTATTGCGCTCCACGGTGGCGTGTTTTTCAGCTGGCATTGGTGGGGCAAATCAAGTTGGTATCTTGCCGATGAGCGCTGCCATCGGCCTCGCCCCAAGTTTCGACCGCCGCCTCGCGCGTCACATTCAAACCATTTTGATTGAGGAAAGCCACCTAGCCGAGGTCACCGACCCTAGCCATGGCAGCGGCTATATCGAAACTCTATCCCACGAGATGACCAAAAAGTCATGGGAGAATTTCCAAACCATTCAACGCAGCGGCGGCCTAATTGCCAATCTGCTTGCGGGCAACATTCAACAGCAAATCAACTCGGTCAGCAAACGCCGCGCCCAAGACTATAAAGATGGTAAATTATGCTTGGTCGGCACCTCCGAATTCATCAATCCGGATGAAAAACCCTATGAAACCCTCAAGGTCGATAAAACCAGCCTAGACACACCTGATTTCACGGTCAAAATCACCCCGCTGACCGCCAAGCGCGATGCCGAAATGTTCGAAAATCAAAGTGAGGACGCCTAATGTCAAAATTCGATAACCTTGCCAACCGCCCACTGAAATTCAATTCAATTCCTCACGAGGTCGATGGCGCAACATTTGATACGCCCGAAGGCATTACCTTAAAATCACATTATAATGCCAACGACATTGAAGGCCTATCCAACCTCGAAACTTATCCGGGCTTTCCACCCTATATTCGTGGCCCCTACCCCACCATGTATAGCGCACGGCCGTGGACAATCCGCCAATATGCAGGTTTTTCAACCGCTGAGGATAGCAATGCATTTTACCGCCGTAACCTAGCTGCCGGTCAAAAAGGCTTATCCATTGCGTTCGATCTAGCCACCCATCGCGGCTATGATAGCGATCATGAACGGGTGGTTGGTGATGTCGGCATGGCCGGTGTGGCAGTCGATAGCATTTACGACATGCGCACCCTATTCGACCAAATCCCGCTGGATAAAATGAGCGTCTCCATGACCATGAATGGCGCTGTTCTGCCTATTTTGGCGCTCTACATCATCGCTGCCGAAGAGCAAGGGGTTATGCCCGAACAACTCACCGGCACAATTCAAAATGATGTGCTCAAAGAATTTATGGTGCGCAATACCTATATTTATCCCCCGCAACATAGCATGCGCATCATCTCAGATATTTTCAAATTCACTTCCGAGAATATGCCAAAATATAACAGCATTTCGATCAGCGGCTACCATATGCAAGAAGCTGGCGCGACCGCCGATTTAGAACTAGCCTATACATTGGCCGATGGCCTAGAATATGCCAAAGCCGGTGTCGATGCCGGCATTAAAATTGACGATTTTGCCCCGCGCCTGAGCTTTTTCTGGGCAACCGGTATGAATTTCTTTATGGAGATTGCCAAAATGCGCGCCGGCCGGATGATCTGGGCGGAAGAAATGCAAAAATTCAACCCCAAAAGCGTCAAAAGCCTGTCCCTGCGCACCCATTGCCAAACCTCGGGCTGGAGCTTAACCGC
>NVUS02000184.1 GCA_002402005.2 OCS116 cluster bacterium
GGTTTGCCAAATGGGGTGTTTAATGTTGTGCAGGGTGATAAAGTGGCCGTTGATGCGTTGCTTGAACACCCAAAAGTAAAAGCCATTAGCTTTGTTGGTTCAACTCCCATTGCGTCATATATCCACGAGACAGCCACCAAAAATCGCAAAAGAGTTCAAGCTCTTGGTGGGGCTAAAAATCACATGATTATTATGCCTGACGCTGATTTGGATATGGCTGCAAACGCTTTAATGGGTGCTGCGTTTGGCTCTGCAGGTGAACGTTGCATGGCAATTTCTGTTGCTGTGCCAGTTGGTGATAAGGTCGCGGATGCGCTCATTGCTAAACTAGTGCCCATGATAAAAGCGCTGAAAATCGGTTCGCCATTAAAAGAGGGTATGGAAATGGGGCCTTTGGTCACTCAACAGCATTTGGATAAGGTTGCTGATTATATTGCTCAAGGTGTCGCTGCTGGTGCAAAACTTATTGTAGATGGTCGAGACTATAAACAGACTGAAGCCGGCGCTGAAAATGGCTATTTTATCGGTGGCACTCTGTTTGATGATGTAGCGCCCGAAATGTCCATTTATTTAGAAGAAATTTTCGGTCCCGTATTGTCAATCGTTCGCGTCAAGTCATACACAGAAGCGGTTGAGCTTATTCATGGCCATGAATTTGCCAATGGTTGCTCTATTTACACCCGAGATGGTGATACGGCACGGGCATTCTCTCAAGACATTGAAGTTGGTATGGTGGGGGTGAATGTGCCCATTCCTGTGCCAATGGCATTTCATAGTTTTGGGGGGTGGAAGTCATCTATGTTTGGTGATCACCATATGCACGGTATGGAAGGCGTGAGATTCTACACGCGCTTAAAAACAACAACCATTAGATGGCCTAACGGTCAGCGTCAAGACTCAGAATTTGCGATGCCAACCCTAGGCTAATCAATGCTCGGTTTTTCCCCGATGTCAGCTAAATGCCACTTTCATTTTCAATGATAGTGGCATTTTTTTAAAAATAGATGGGTAATATATTCAGAATTCGAAGCTAAATAGTTTCTAGATTCATTGGCAAATATAAATCTAGAAATAATCGGTAAATATTAGGAATTAACCACTAACCACTGGCTTCCATTTCTAGCCGATTTAACGGCTTGTTCAACAATGTCGATGCTATGCTTGCCGTCGACTGCAGTTGGGAACCAAATTTCAGAAGGATCGATTTTTTGCCCTTCATGCTGATGAGAAATTGCGCGGGCGATTTGAGAATAGAGATTGGCAAAAGCGTCTAAAAAACCTTCTGAATGCCCGGCGGTTATGCGCGATGCGGAAAGTGCATTTTCGCATAGGCTAGCCATGCCACGTTCTAATATTTGGGTGGGCTGATTAAGCGGCGTGAAATATAATTGGTTGGGTTGCTCCTGAGCCCATCGGATGGCGCCGCTCTCACCAAAAACTTTTATGGTCAGGCCGTGTTGATGGCCCAAAGCAATCGCCGATGTCCATAAACGGCCGACAGTGCCTTTGCTCATACGGTAATTTATCATGGCATCGTCTTCTAATTCTCGGCCCTCGACACAAGAGGCGAAATCTGCCGATAATTTGCTAATTTCTTGTCCGGTCACAAATGTAGCCATGTTGAGCGCGTGAATGCCGCAATCCATTAAGATAGACGAGTCACCCGCTAGTTTTGGATCATAACGCCATCTGAGCCGTGGGTTATCCGCATCGGCTGCATCACTATGATGTCCATGCGCAAATTCACTAACCACCAATCTAATTTTACCCAATTGGCCAGATTGTACCATATGCCGCGCTTGGATGACCATTGGGTAGCCAGTATATCCGTAATTTACGGCGCAAATATTACCAGTTTCTTTGGCAATTTCAACAATCTGTTTGGCTTGTTCAGAGGTCATGGTCAACGGTTTTTCGCACATGACATGAAAGCCATTTTCTAAGAAAGCTTTCGTGATTTCGAAATGGGTAGAATTAGGCGTGGCAATGGTGACCAAATCTATTTTATCGGCACGGTTTTTTTCACCCTCTAACATGTCTTGCCAACTGCCATATGCTCGATCATGATCAAGCCCCAGCCGCATGCCATATTGTTTGGCTTGGTTTGCATCTATATCAAGTGCACCCGCTACAAAATCGAAATGTCTATCATGTGCAGATGCAACGCGGTGCGTCAGCCCTATTTGACTGCCTTCACCACCACCGATTAAGCCCCATTTAAATTGTTTCATAGACAATACCTTTGTTGAAAAATTAGATCTATTTTAAGCTAGCATCCGCTGCAAATTGTTTTAACGCTTTTAATCCCATGTTTTGATATTCAAACGGGTTACGAATATCTGGGTCTTGCTCAGCTTCAATGACTACCCAACCGTCATAATTATGCTGCGCGGCGACCTTTAAAACCGCAGGAAAATCAATGCACCCTTCGGGGTCGCCAGGCACAGTGAATACGCCGGCAACCACACCCTCTAAGAAACTCATACCCGTAGTTAGAACTTTATTCATAATTTCTGAACGGATATTCTTGGCGTGTAAATGACCAATTCGGCGCATGTGTTTTACAGCGATTTTGGCTGGGTCTGAACCTGCAAAATGTGCATGGCCTGTGTCCAGAAGTAATTTCAATTCTGGGCCAGTATTGTCCATTAATAAATCAATTTCATCGTTAGTCTGAACAATTGTGCCCATATGATGGTGATAAACCGCAGTTATGCCTCGGGATTCTATATGTTTTGCGACTTCGGTTAGGCGTACGCCAAATTGCTGCCACTCATCTGCCGCAAGGCTTGGTTTGTTGGTGACTGCTTGGTTTGGGTCGCCATGAATGCAATTGGATGTCTCGCATAAAATGGCCACTTTGCAGCCACAACCTTCTAATAATTCAAGATATTCATTCATGGCAGCGATTTCGGTCTTTGCATCATGTAATAATAGATTAAGTGACCACCAGCCTGAAATAAATTTTAGGTCGTAAGGCGCCAATGCGGCTAACATACCCGCAGAATCATTGGGGAATTTATGACCTTTCTCAATACCATCAAAACCAATTTTCGCTGTTTCAGTAAGACATTGCTCAAAGCTAAAATTTTGACCAATGGTTTGGTCATCATCGTTCGACCAAGCGATTGGGTTGGTGCCAAATAAAATCATTTTCACTCCTAATTAATGTAGCATAATTCAAATATCCTTTGATACAAACACTCAAAATGCCTTGCGGTCAAGTTGATGCTGATGTATTGTTGCAAAACCATCATTTAGTTATACATAATGATTTGATTCAATCATTTTAAGGAGACGGAAATGGTAAACAGACCTACGATTCACGATTTGGCACGTGCCGCAAATGTAAGCACTGCAACCGTTGACCGGGTGATTAATGGCCGACATAAGGTCAGAAAAGAAACCGCGCAGAAAGTCTATGAAGCCGCACATGAAATTGGTTATCATGCGGCCGGGCTTATTAAACAAAGAATTCAAGAAAAATTACCGACAGTTAAATTTGGCTTTATTTTACAAAAGCCCAAACATTATTTTTATCAAGAGTTTGCCAAGAAACTAGAGGAAGCGGTGCGCACCAACCCAAATGTTCAAGGTAAATGCGAAATCATTTGGGCCGAAGTCATCAGTCCAAATGAATTTGCAGAGTTAATTGAACAATTATCGAGAACTTGTGATGTAATCGCCGGGGTGGCAACAGATTGTCTGCAAGTCTCTCAAGCAGTTGCAAATGCCAAAGCCAAGGGGGTTGCTGTATTTTCTTTGCTCTCTGATTACGCACAAGATGTACGCGCAAGTTATTTTGGTTGTAATAATTTGAAAGTTGGCAGAAGTGCCGCTTGGATGATTGCAAACACAGCAAAACAACCTGGTAAGGTTGGGCTTTTTGTCGGTGGCGTTCGGTGGCATGGTCATCAATTAAGAGAAACTGGGTTCAGGAGCTATTTTCGCGAGCATGCACCACAATTTCAGGTGATAGAAAGTGTTACAAATCTAGAAACGAGGAAGTTGACCTATGAAACAACGCTTGATTTGTTAGCTAAGAACTCTGATCTGGTGGGGTTGTATAGCGCGGGTGGGGGGGTTGAAGGTTCGATCGCTGCCTTGCGCGAAGAATCTCGGAATGACATGTCAGTCATTGTGAATGAAATAACCCCAGACACCATTATGGGCTTGGCTGATGGCATTTTAACCGCTGTACTGGCGACGCCTTTAGATGATTTATGTTATAAGCTTATTGATTTAATGAAGAATTCTGTCATTGATCAAACGTTTGAAGGCTCTGGGCAGGTATTCTTCCCAATGCGTCTGCACATTCCAGAAAGTATATAAATTTATTGTTGATGTTATCACATCATATCATGTTGTTTTTTACATCAGTTATGATGTAAAAGCGACCAAAATCCAATTGACCTATCGAGTTTAACAATCATATAGTCCTCCCAACGAATGCAAAGCCTATTTGCATCGCCAAAGAGGGTTTTAAGCTAATGAAGATTGATAAGCCAATTCAATGGGCGCTTAATCATATGGTTGTGCCCAACCTATCTATTGAACAATTTATAAAGCTTGCTGCCACAGTAGGGGCGAGAGCTGTTGAGTTGCGAAATGACCTAGCTGACCACGCCTCAATTTTATCTATGGAGCCTGCTGATGTAAGGGCACTGGCTGAGGCTGAAAAGCTAAAAATACTAACCATAAATGCTCTATATCCATTCAATGATTGGAACGAACAACGCGCAGAGCAAGCTGTGAAATTGGCGCAATATGCGGCGGATTGTGGCTGTGAGGCCTTAGTTCTTGTTCCTCAATGTGATGATGAGAATGTTGGTGACATTCGCCATGAAAAATTACGAGAAGCCTTAAGGGGGCTGGCGCCGATTTTGAAGCAAGCTGGGTTGATAGGGTTTGTCGAACCACTTGGCTTTTTGAAATCTTCATTGCGGTTGAAATCCGAAGCCGTCGCGGCGATAAATGAATTGAATTTAAATGCAGATTTTAAAATAGTGCATGACACCTTTCATCATATATTGGCAGGTGAAGAGCAATTATTTGCTCAAGAAACCGGCCTGATTCATGTTTCTGGCGTCGAAGACCCGAATGTGAAGGTCGTTGATATGCTTGATGCTCACCGCGTTATGGTGGGGCCAAACGATCGGCTTGAAAATATAGCTCAAATTTCAGCATTATTGTCTTCTGGCGCAGACGTGCATTGCTCATTTGAGCCATTTGCCCAAAGCGTCCATCAGGAAAAAGATACCGTAGCTATGGTGTCTAATTCAATTGAATTTATTGAACAAAGGTTAGAAATTAATAACTTGTCTAAGTTAGCAATGTGACCATTTGTTCATAAAAACACCCTTTTCAGTGAAATGAAAAGCCGAAATTTTAATCCACGGTGGGTCGGCACCATAGGGAGGAAATAAAATGAAAAAATTACTTGCTGTAGTGAGTTTAACAGCCATTATGACCACAAGTGTGCTTGCTGGGAATATTGGTGTGACCATGGCTGCTTTTGATGATAACTTTTTGACAGTTCTTAGAATTGGTATGATTGACCATGCTAAAACTCTGTCTGATGTTGAACTTCAAGTTGAAGACGCGCAGAATGATGTGGGTAAACAACTGAACCAAATTCAGAATTTCATTGCATCTGGCGTTGATGCCATCATCGTAAACCCTGTAGATACAGATGCAACGGTTGCGATGTCCAAAGCTGCCGAAGCGGCTGGCATTCCATTGGTTTATGTTAACCGTGAGCCTGTGAATGTCGACACTATGCCTGACAACCAAGCTTTTGTGGCTTCAAACGAAATTGTATCTGGTACACTCGAAGCTTTCGAAGTTTGTAAGCTATTAGGTGGCCAAGGCAAAGTTGTGCTTATGATGGGCGAGCTGTCTAACCAAGCTGCGGTGCAACGGACTCAAGATGTACATGATGTATTTAAATTGCCAATGTGTTCATCAATTGAAATTGTTGAAGAACAAACTGCCAATTGGAGCCGTATTGAAGGCGCTGATTTGATCACCAACTGGTTGTCTGCTGGTGTCGAATTTGATGCGGTGATTGCCAATAATGATGAAATGGCCATTGGTGCCATTCAGGCGTTAAAAGCTGCTGGTATTAGCATGGATGACGTCATCATTGCTGGTGTTGATGCCACACAAGATGCTTTGGCTGCCATTAAAGCTGGTGATCAAGATCTGACTGTGTTCCAAAACGCTGCTGCGCAGGGTTCTGGTGCGTTAGACGCTGCGATTGCTTTGGCAGCTGGCGAAACTGTAGATCAAAAACTCTACATTCCATTCGAGCTAGTGACGCCTCAAAATTTATCAGATTATACTGATAAAAACTAAACATGATGGCAATCTATAATTGTTAAAAGCCCGCCCTGGTTTTCTTATGGAATTCTAGGGCGGGGAATTAAAATAAAATTGGAGGAAAGTGAATGCCCGATACCAGTGATATAGTGACAGAAAAAAAGAAAAAACGGAATTGGCCACCAGAATTTAATGCTTTGCTAGGCTTGATAGGCATTGCCCTCGTATTCGAGATTCTGGGCTGGTTTGTGCAAGATAAAAGTTTCTTATTCAACACGACGCGCTTGTCAATTATGATTTTGCA
>NVUS02000185.1 GCA_002402005.2 OCS116 cluster bacterium
ATGCTCGGACGAATGGTTCAAACAGCCGCTCAAAATTCAAAACCACCCGCCTTGTTGGGTTATTCTGCGCGGCGGCTATGTTACTGGTCAGCTGTACGTCGTTTTCTTCACAAACCGACAACCCACAGCGTATAAAACCCACCGGCAACCCCGCAGTTGACCGCCAAGCACAAGCCTTTCAAAATGTGCGTCTGTGGGGCAAAGCCTATGATGCCGATGGCAACAACATCATCAACATTATTGGCTATGCCAAAGCTTTATCGGGCATTGGCAGTGAAGGTCGGGCGATAAAAGTGTTAGAAGACGGCGCGGCGAAATATCCCAAAGACGCTGGCATCATGCGAACCCATGCCAAAATATTATCCAAACATGGCTTGATTGGCCCGGCATTGCGCAAAATGCAAGCCGCGCTAAAACACGCACCCAATGAATGGCGACTTTATAACGACATTGGTGAGCTACATAGCAAAATGGGCGAGCAAAGCTTGGCCATAGATGCCTTTAAGCGCGCCCTAAAGCTCGACCCGAACAACCCCAATATCCATACCAATATGGGGGTTACCTATATGTTCAACAAACAGCTGATATTGGCCGAAAAACATTTGAACATTGCCGTAAGCCACCCCAATGCCACCGCCAAAATGCGCCAAAATTACGCCTTCACTTTGGGTCTGCAAGGCAAATATAAGGCGGCACGCAAAATGTTTTTGCAAGATTTAACGCTGAAGCAAGTCAACAGTAACATCGCACAACTCAAGGCCATCAACGGCGACAAGTGATATTTAGCTAAAAAAACTTTTGTTTAAGTTTTCTTAACCCATATTATTGACATATTCAAAACTTATACCATTTATTATAAGACATTCGTAATGAGGTTTTGTAATCATGTTCGATAAATTGAAACAAATTATTGGTGCTACCTGCTTGGTCATTGGCTTTGGCTTTTTGCCGTCTTTGTCCTTGGCGGCTGACATCGCCGAAAATAGCACACTACCGGTACGACAAAATTGCGCCAAAGCCGCCTATATTTCCGACCAGTGGAATAAAAATACCAAAACATCCAATCAGAATAATGCATTGGCTTATAAGAAACTCATCTGCCAATCTGGCCGTGAGGCATTTATCTTAATTGAAGCGGCTGCGCAAAATTTTAGCTATCGATTAATTGATCATTCCAATAAAAAAATCAGCGAAAAAGACAGTCAAATGTGTGTGATTGTTAACAAATATTGCGACAAGTGACGCTGAATTAATAATCAATTTGCGCCAAATATAAGCCATGAGCCGGCGCCACTTCACCGCATTGGGCGCGGTCACAAGCTTTTAAAGCTATGTCTATTTGCTCAGGCACCCAGCGCCCCTCACCGACATTTTTAAGGCTACCAACAAATGAACGCACTTGATTGTGCATGAATGAGCGGGCCGAAACTTCAATTTCAATATCTTCCCCATGGCGTGTCACCAACACTTTGTTGATGGTTTTCACCGGCGATTTGGCCTGGCAATGCACACTGCGAAACGTGGTGAAATCATGATGGCCAATTAAATATTGTGCGGCCTGGTGCATGGCCGTTGCGTCTAACTCCTGACGCACATGCCAGGCCAAGCCACGATCCAACGCCAGTGGTGCGCGGCGGTTGACGATGCGGTAGATATAATGGCGCTCTTTGGCATCAAAACGGGCGTCAAAAGCCGCATCAACCAATTCCACGGATAAAACCGAAATGGCGTCCGGTTTTAAATGATAATTCACCGCCTCGCGTATTTTTTGCGGGTCCCATTCACTCTCCAAATCAATATGCGCCACCTGCCCCAAAGCATGCACGCCAGAATCCGTCCGGCCAGAGCCGCCAACACGTGGGGTTTGTTTGGTAAATTTGGCCAAAGCCATTTCAATTTGGCCTTGCACCGTGCTGCCGGTGTCTTGTATCTGCCAACCAAAAAAGGCCGCGCCATTATATTCAATTGTTAATTTATATCGAAACATATCTGCCTAGCTATATAAGTTCACCAAGCCATACTAAAAAAGCCTCTCCATGTAAACAGAAAGGCTTTTTAAATTCTTTATATATAAACCACAATATCTATTGCGGCGGCAAGATTGTGAAAGTCTGCAGCTCTTCTCTAAGCCCACCATTGTCACGGCTTGCAACCACACTGCCTTCTGAACCTTCTCCGCTATAAAAGCCACCAACATCAGAATCTATATTGGCCGCAGCCTCGGCTGCTGTGATGCTCATTTGGTTCATTTTGGCCATCACTTGGCCTAGATTGGTGCTAAATGCCTCCGTATCATCATTGGGGTTGATCACCCGCTCACAATATGGCGCGCATGAATAGCTCCATTGTTTACCGGCTTTATATACGGTTAAGTTGCCATCTTGCTCTTCTTGCACGGCAATGTCGTAATTGTGCATCACATTGCCCATGGCATCCAATATAATAATGTTGGTGCGGCCACTGGCTTTGCCGACCAAAACCAATATATTGTTTTCTTGCGGCGTCACATCTGCCAAAGCTGGGTTGCCAATAATGATGGTGGTCGGGGCTTTGGCTAGCTTTAATATGCTGGCCTTATTCACTTCAATGCGCAATGTCTCGGCCGTTGCCGGGGTTATCAATAAAGTGCCCATCGCCAATAACACGGTTAAACCAACTGCTGCGACACGTCTCTTTATATATATAGGTTTCATGAATGACATAAAACGCCCTTTCGGTAAGCCAAATTCAAATTTATTACCTCTAGCTCTACCGGTTAAAGGTGAACGAATTGCAAATATTTAACAAAAATGTTCCAAATAGATACAATTGACCCCAAAACCCACCAATTTGCCCAAAATTGCCGCCAGAAAATACTGTAAATCATCTATAAAAATTCATATTCTAAATGAAGCTTTATTAAAGACATACTATTTCTTTGGTGTCTTTATGCGCTTAATTAGATGTTAACCTAAATATTCTTAATATATAAACACGTTTAACTTAGTTTTAACTATGATATTGCTTATATTCATTGCGTATAGTCTAATATACTCTAATGATAGACTTTAGGATGCGGTTTTATATTAAATTGTTGCTATTAACGACTCGGTAATACTTGCTCACTATATTGGACTTGTTCAGCGATTAAACACACTAATCCTGACGGTGCTTAACAATATTGTGTATGGAGTATATTATGAAAAATTTAGCAAAACGTTTTATGAATGACGAATCTGGTGCAACAGCTATTGAATACGGCCTAATCGCTGCTGGTATCGCTGTAGCAATCATCACTGCCGTAAATACATTGGGTTCAGACATTGGCAAAATGTTCGATCGTGTTGGTGATAAAGTGGACACAATTGCTAAAGTAGCAACTTGATCCAACGGATTTACAAAAAATTATTTTTTGGAACGGCATCAGATTTCTGGTGCCGTTTTTTATGCCCAATATTGTAAATTGTTATAACTTCTATACAGCTAAATAATTTGCAATGATGTTAATCATTGTTTTACCCTAATGTGCGATAATTTTAACAATTTAGAGCGACGAGAAAATTGCATAACCCGTTGATCTAACAATGCGCAACAATTTGTACGGAGTGAAGCATGAAAAACTTAGCCACTAATTTTATAAATGATGAATCTGGTGCAACAGCCATTGAATATGGCCTCATTGCCGGGGGCATTGCCATCGCCATTCTGACTGCCATCACGCAGCTAGCCACAGACATTGGTGATATGTTCGGTAGAATTTCGGCCAAAGCCAATGACGCTGCCACTGACTAGTTCGCAAAAAAATTCAAAATTATAACGGCATCAGGTTTCTGATGCCGTTTTTTTATGTCCAAAACACAGAAACCTGTCTTCAAACGTAATTCAACTGTTTATTCGCCGCAATGTTAAGGAATGATTTACCATAACATGCGATATTTTCCTTAAATGTGTAATTGCGAGGAAAAATGGACAATTTTTTAGTCATTTTTATTAAATATTTCTTTCCAGCCATAATGGTTGGGATTATATTGTGGGATTTTTTCACAATGATCATCCCAAATGGATTGAATATTTTGCTATTTGTCGGCTTTTTGGGGCTGGCGATGATGATTGATATGTCACTCGAAGATATAGGTTGGCATTTGCTGGCCGCTTTCTTGGCATTAGCCGCTGGCTTTGCCGCATTTGCTTTCAATCTATTTGGTGGCGGTGATGCCAAAAGCATTGCAGCGGCAACGGCTTGGTTTGGGTGGAGCACCGAGAGCATTATATTTATATTGCTCACTGCCATTCTTGGCGGGGCATTTGCCATTGCGCTGATCACCATCAGGTCAAGCGGCATTAACCTCATACTGCCTGCCAAAATAGTGGATATGAAATGGGTTAAATCCATCCTCGTGCCCGAAGCCCGTATGCCTTATGGCGTGGCCATTGGCGCTGCCGGGTTAATTATGTATTCGCCGAAAGTCTGGCTCAGTTAAGAAATGAATTTAAACGCTTAAGTTTAAAAGGATAGTTAAATGAATTTGTCAAAGATAATCATAATAGTAATTGCACTGGGCGTTGCCATCGGCGCGATGATGTTATCCAAAAGCCTCGTCTCTCAACCACAGCAAGTTGCCGAAGTGCAGGTGATCGACAAAGTCGAAAAAACCAACATCCTATTGGCCAAAACCATGATGCCGATGGGGCATAAAGTGACTGAAGACGACATTATGTGGCAAGAATGGCCAAAAGACATGGTGCGCGAAACTATGATCACCGAAATTGGTGGTGAAGATATGATGGAAAAAGCCTTGGCCTCTATCGTCAAAATACAAATTGACGAAGGCGACCCGATCCGTTTTTCAAAATTGGTTGATCCTCAAGGTGGTGGTTTATTGTCAGCAATTCTAGCCCCCGGCATGCGGGCAATCAGTACGCCTATATCGCCAGAAACTGGCGCAGGTGGCTTTATCCTACCCAATGACAAGGTCGATGTATTGCTGACCAAGCAAGATAGAAATGCACAAAACAAAACAAAAACCATATTGGCCAATATCAAAGTATTGGCGATTGACCAAACCATTAGAGAAGAAGATGGCCAACAAGTGGTGGTCGGACGAACAGCAACTCTGGAGTTAAGCTCAGCCCAATCTGAAATTTTGGCATTGGCCAATAATGAAGGCAGCCTCACTCTTAGCTTGCGTAGCCTTGCGGATCGCAATGTCAGTGAAAACGCCCCTGTACGGCTCAAGAGAAAACTAACCATTCTGCGTCACGGGAAATCATAAAATGGTGAAATTAATGTATAAAAACACAAAATCACACAGCTTTAAAAAAGTAAGTTTAATGGCGCTGATGGCAGGATTTCTAGTCATGTCGCAACCCATAACCACCTTTGCTGAAGAAGATTATATAAAAATTCGCAATTCAAATAGTGTGGTCACCCGCACGATTAATTTGGGCAAGGACAAAACCTTGGTGATTGATTTGCCACGCAACGCGCGAGACATTCTGATCGGCAACCCAGAAATTGCCGAAGTTGTGGCGCGAAGTGCCCGCAAATCATATGTGATCGGCAAAGAATTTGGTTCGACCAATATTATTTATTTTGATGCCCGCAATCATCGCATTGCCAACATCATCATCAATATTGAGCCTGATGTCGCTGCTTTGTCGAATTTATTTGCAACAAAAATGCCGGGCAGCCGCATTCATGTCGAAGCCATTAATGGCAATATTGTTCTATCAGGCCGGGTGAGAAGCGCCTCACAAGTTGGCCGGGCAGTGTCTATTGCCGGAAAATACATCAATAAAGGCGCAGTCACCGGCCCAGATCAACTCGATACAAAAAACGTCATCAATATGTTGAGTTATAATGCCCGCGAACAAGTGATGCTAAAAGTATCCATCGTCGAGATGCAGCGTAGCAGTGTGAAACAATTGGGCATTGATCTATCGGCCGTCAGCAGCATCGGCTCATCGATCGTATCCTTTAGCAATAACAACCCGTTCACTTTGGGCAGCGCCGCCACCGGCGGGCTTTCAGCCTCACTATCCGATGGCGTAGCGGGCAGCACGCCTTCCATCATCAAGGCGCTCGAATCTATCGGGGTGGTTAGAACTTTGGCCGAACCGGTGTTAACCGCCATATCTGGCGAAACTGCCAATTTTTTGGCGGGTGGTGAATTCCCCATTCCATCGGGCTATGATGCCGATACAAATACGGTGAGCATTGAATATAAACCAATCGGCGTTGGCCTTACTTTCACCCCCGTGGTGCTAGATGGCGGCCGGATCAGCCTTAAAGTTAGCACTGAAGTGAGCGAAGTTACCTCAGAAGGTGCCTTCTCCATCAATAAAGATTTAACATTGCCATCAATTAAAGTGCGGCGTGCCACCACTACGGTTGAATTGCCAACCGGTGGCTCGTTGGTCTTGGCTGGCTTGATTCAAGAATCAACCAAGAAAACCATTTCAGGCATTCCGTTCTTTAAAGATGTACCTATTTTGGGCACCTTATTCCGCAGTGTGGATTTCATCAATAATGAAACAGAATTGGTCATCATCGCCACGCCTTATCTGGTCGACCCGGTGGCAGAACAAGATTTAGCCCGCCCTGATGCTGGCTTTAAAGTTGCCGATGATTTTCATGGCTCATTTATGGGGCAAATTAACGCCATTTATGGCAATGGCGATGCCAGTGGCAGCGCTGGTGGCAACAATTTAGCAGGCAATTTCGGCTTTGTGGATGGAGAATGATATGAAACATATCGATACAAATAAAATGCTTAAAAGTCTGGCCATTATGGCTGCTTGCTTTAGCTTAACTGCATGTTATCAAACCGTTAGCCCTGAATTGGCATCGGCCGATCTAAACCAGCCGCAATATAAACGAAATCACCCGATTGTGGTGAAAAAGGGCATGGCCGAAATCGACTTAACATTGCCCAGAAAATCCAAAGGCCTATCACCCAATCAAACCGCGGTGATGGCACAATTTATCATTGATTATATGGACAAAGGCGAAGGCCATTTTCAAATTTGGCGGCCAAAAGGTCATTTAAATACCCGGGCAGTCAAATCTGCACATCAAAAAGTCCGCACCATCTTGCACGAAGCGGCCATTCCGGCCACCGCCATTAGCTATCATGATTATGATGCCTTTGGCAGCGAAGACGCACCCTTGGGGCTTAAATTTTCTCGCTATTATGCCAGCACCCGCAAATGCGGTACGCAGCTCGGCGATTTAGGACAAAATTACAAGAATGAAAATTATAAAAACTTTGGCTGTGCCTATCAAAACAACATTGCCAAAATGATCTCGAATCCCAAGGATTTGCTAGGGCCAGCTAGTATGAGCGGCGCTTCAGCCGAGCGACGTCAAGTCATCTGGGCTAAATATATTCAAGGTGCACCAACCGGTGCGACACGTTCCGCAGATGAAAAAGTATCAATTGGTGAGGTAGCACAATGAGTGATGACAATTTTTTTGATGATTTGCCAACTGATATGGACATCTCTCAAAGCGATGTTACGCAATCAGCGCCGATCATTCGACCAGAGCAAACCAATGCCCAACAAGCGCCGATTGAAAGTGATCTAAGTCAGGCTCCGCTGCAAGCACCTGTTCCTTTGGCGTCAGCTGCCCCTATGGCAGCTGACCCGACACGCGCCCAAGCCATGGATCAAAACCAAATGGCGCATGCGGTGGTCGGCGATGATGATACCAATCAAAAAGTTTTGCACATTCCGCAAATCTCAATTCAAGCTTTTTATGAAACCACAACTACTGCACAATTGCTGCAAATGAGTGCTGGTGATCGACGCATGTCGCGCACCCATATCACCATGCAAGCTGGCGGCATTGTGGCGGCCAAAGCTTTTTACCAAAACATTCCGACACCCAATTTAATCATCATCGAAAGCCGCTTGGCACATAGTGAATTATTAGTTGCGTTAGATGATTTAGCATCGGTTTGTGATGCCGGCACCAAAGTCTGCATCATGGGTCATGAAAATGACATTATGCTCTATCGCGGCTTGGTGGCCAAGGGCGTGAGTGATTATTTGGTATTGCCAACTTCACCGCTCAAGTTAATTGAGAGCATTTACAATATATACCACGATCCGCAAAGTGAGCCATTGGGCAAAAAATTCGCGTTTTTTGGTGCCAAAGGTGGCGTTGGATCAAGCACATTGGCGCATAACATCGCCTATTCAATTGCTTATAACATTCAAGACAGTGTGACCGTTGTGGATATGGATTTTGCATTTGGCACATTGGGGCTTAACTTTAATCAAGACCCCAGCCAAGACATTGCAGAATTGTTAAAAACTCCCGATCGGATTGACGAAGCCACCATTGATAAAATGTTACTGCGCCATGGCGGTTATCTCAATCTATTGCCCAACATCACCTCGATCGAAAAGAGCAGTGACATTAGCGTGGCTGCGGTCAGCAATATGTTACGTTGCATGTCACAAAGTGTAACCAATTCGATTATTGATTTGCCGCATATATGGAATGATTGGGTCAAATCCACCTTACAACAAGCCGATCAAATCATCATCACCGCAACGCCAGATTTGGCCAGTTTGCGCAATACAAAAAACATCATTGATTTCCTCAAAACTTCGCGCAAGCAAGATAGAGATCCGCTGATTGTGATGAACCAAATGGGCATGGTGAAAAAGCCAGAAATCAAAACCAAAGATTTTTCTGACACCATTGGTGTGCCGATTGTGGCCGAAATTGCTTATGACCCAAGATTGTTTGGAACGGCCGCCAATAACGGCCAAATGCTGCAAGAATTTGCCAAGAATGAAAAGATTCTCGGACAGTTAGATGATTTGGCTCAGCTGATGCTGCGCAAGAAAACACAACAAGTTAGCGCTAAGAAAAACCTGTTAGATATGTTTATGAAAAAGAAATCGGCATAAAGGTTTAGGGGTAGAAGTATGTTTGGAAAACGTGATGAATTTGGCAATGCGCCAAAACCAACGCCGCCGGTAGCACCTGCTGCTGATCAACCAGTTGCGCCGCCGCAACCAAATGTGCAACCACAAGCGATGGGCGGTGCGGCGATCCGCACGGCGATGGAGCAAACCCAAAATATCGGCGCAGCCGCACCGCATATACCTGAACTTAAAGTGCAAGCCACAGCGCCACCACCAGCACCCGTTGCGTCAGACAAAACACCGGAATATTACGCAACCAAAAAAACCGTATTTGATACCTTGATCGAAACCATCGACATGAGCCAATTGGCCGAGATGGACAATGAAACCACCCGGGCTGAAATTGCCGATGTGGTCAATGAGATTCTGATCATCCAAGGCGGCATAATGTCAATTGCCGAGCAAGAAGAGCTGCTCGAAGACATTTGCAATGACGTACTGGGCTACGGCCCATTGGAGCCATTATTGGCCCGTGATGACATTGCCGACATTATGGTCAATGGCGCTGATAAATGCTATATTGAGGTCGATGGTAAAATGGAATTGACCAATATTAAATTCCAAGACAACGAACAATTGATGAATATTTGCCAACGCATCGTGAGCCAAGTTGGCCGCCGGGTTGATGAAAGTAGCCCGATATGTGATGCGCGCCTCATGGATGGCTCGCGGGTCAACGTGATTGCGCCACCTTTGGCCATTGACGGCCCAACATTAACCATTCGTAAATTTAAAAAAGACAAATTAACATTGGCCAATCTGGTCAATTTTGGTTCTATTTCGCCCGAGGGTTCGACCATTTTAGAAATTATCGGCCGTTCGCGCTGTAACGTGCTGATTTCTGGCGGTACAGGTTCTGGTAAAACCACCTTGCTCAATTGTATGACACAATTTGTTGATGCTGATGAGCGGGTGATTACCTGTGAAGATACCGCCGAGCTGCAATTGCAACAAGATCATGTGGTGCGCTTAGAAACCCGCCCGCCAAACCTTGAAGGTGAAGGCGAGATCACCATGCGCGATCTGATTAAAAACTGTTTGCGGATGCGCCCAGAACGCATCATTGTGGGTGAGGTGCGTGGCCCTGAAGCGTTTGACCTATTACAAGCGATGAATACCGGCCATGATGGCTCAATGGGTACATTGCATGCCAACAGCCCGCGCGAAGCCATATCGCGGATGGAAAGTATGATCACCATGGGCTATAGCTTGCCCAGCATCACCATTAAAGAAATGATTGCCGGTGCGATTGACATCATTGTGCAAGCCTCGCGGCTGCGTGATGGTTCGCGGCGCATCACCCACATTACCGAAGTGATTGGTATGGAAGGCGATGTGGTGGTTTTGCAAGATTTATTCACCTATAATTTTGATGGTGAGGATGCCAATGGCAACATCATCGGTCGGCATGAATCCACCGGCATTGTCAAACCCCATTTCTGGGAAAAAGCCCGATATTATAATGAGCATGAAAAACTAGCCGAAGCGCTGACCAAAAGCGCCGCTTTGGAGGATAATTTTGCTTAATCTTGACCCGCAATTGGTGCAAATCGCCACCGTTTTTATCGTCACCGCCATCGTACTTGCTGTGGTTTATACTGTACTAAACAGTATTTTCGGCAAAAGCAAAGCCGATATGCGGCAGCAAAATATTAGCAACATACACAAACCATCGGCCAATGTTGCCAATGATTCAATGCTCAACAATCGGCGCACCGACCAAAAACGCAAAGAAATTCAAAATAAGCTCAAAAAGCGAGAAAAAGGCAAAAAAAATAAAAAAGTCACTATGCCACAGCGTTTGTTGCAAGCTGGTTTGGGCATATCCATCAATATTTTTTATGTGCTGAGTGTGGTGTGCGGCGTTGTCTGTGCATTCCTGGCGCTTATGTTTACCGCCAATTTGATGATTGCAGGTGGGGCTTTATTCATCGGCATCATCGGTGTGCCAAGATTTGTACTCAATTGGTTGAAGAAACGCCGCCAAGCCAAGTTTTTAAAAGAATTGCCCAACGCGATCGATGTTGTGGTGCGCGGTGTGCGCTCTGGCCTACCGCTCAATGATGCGCTTAAAATGATTGCCGAAGAAGCCGCTGAACCATTGCGTAGCGAGTTTTCATTGCTGATTAACGAGCAAAAAATGGGCATCACCATTCAAGAAGGCTTGTTCCGTATGAATGGTCGTTTGGAGCTGCCCGAACTTAATTTCTTGGCCATTGTGGTCAATATCCAACAAACCATGGGTGGCAATCTATCTGAAACGCTGGCCAACTTATCCAAAATCATTCGTGACCGCCATAAAATGCGGGCTAAAATTGACGCAATGTCAACCGAAGCCAAATCTAGCGCAGCGATTATTGGTGCATTACCGGGTCTGATCATTTTGGCGATTAGCTTTATGTCACCGGGTTATATGGACCCGTTATTTGAGACCCAAATGGGGCATTTCATGATTGGCGGCTCTATTTTTTGGATGACATGTGGCATCTTAGTGATGCGCCAAATGATTAATATGAAAATTTAGAGGTGACATAATGGGTGGTTTCATTGATTTTATGACAAGTGCCGAAAACCTAATCATGTTGGTGATTGGCATCTGCTCATTCATCACCATTATGGTGTTGGTTGGCCCGATGTTGCAAAGCAACAGCCTTGATACAAGAATGAAATCCGTGGCGGATGAACGTAAGCGTTTGCGCGAGCGGCAATTGGATGAAATTAACAAAAAAACCTTGCAACGCACACCGGGTAGCAATGTCAATTTCATGAAATCGGTGGTCGATAAATTCAACCTGCGCAAGGCTTTCGAAAGTGAAGAAACCGTCAATAAACTACGTAATGCTGGTTTGCGTGGACAAACACCACTTTATGTATTTCTATTCTTTCGCTTGGCCATGCCGATTATCTTATTCATCGCCTCGCTGATTTATTTCTTCTTTGTCGATCGGCATGAGCAAAATGACACTATGTTATGGAGCTATTCATTTGGCATTGCCTTAATTGGCTCTTACTTGCCCAATATGTATATTTCCAACCTGATCAGCAAACGCCAAGAAATTTTGCGTTTGGTATTTCCCGACACGATGGATTTATTGTTGATTTGTGTTGAGTCAGGTATGGCGATCGAAGCGGCATTTAACAAAGTCTCAGTTGAAATTGCAGCACAAAGTGTTGAAATGTCGGAAGAGTTGGCATTGACCACCGCTGAGCTTTCTTATTTATCTTCGCGCAAAGCCGCTTATCGCAATTTTGCCAGCCGCACAGGGCTTGATGAAATTAAGGCCTTGACCACCAGCTTGGTTCAAGCCGAACAATATGGTACGCCATTGGGCTCTGCTTTGCGGGTGATTAGCCAAGAAAACCGCGACGCCCGGATGACCCGCGCCGAGAAAAAAGCCGCGGCTTTACCGCCAAAACTCACAGTGCCAATGATTCTATTTTTCTTGCCGGTAATTTTTGTGGTGATTTTGGGTCCAACCGTGATGACGGTGATGGAAAAATTCTAGCTAACCCTTGCTCTCATGCCCTGCTTACGCTAAAAGTCTTGCGAAAGAATTTTATATATAGAATGGGTTTCTCATGAGCAAGAAAAAACAAAAAACATTCCGCCCTAAAGCAAGGTTACCTCGCGGCTTTGGCGATGTTCAGGCTCATGAAGTGCGCACCATGGCAGCGATGATTAAAACCATCGGCCAAGTCTATGAATTATACGGCTTTGAACCATTAGAAACCCCCGCATTAGAATTTTCCGAATGTTTAGGTAAATTCCTACCCGATGCCGACCGCCCGAATGAAGGTGTGTTTGCTTTGCAAGATGATGACGAGCAGTGGATGTCCTTGCGTTATGACCTCACCGCACCAACTGCACGGTTTGTGGCACAAAACTATGACGGCTTGGCCAAACCGTTCCGCCGTTATCAAGTTGGCCCAGTATGGCGTAACGAAAAACCTGGCCCCGGCCGGTTTAGACAATTTGTGCAATTTGATGCCGATACCATTGGCACGCCGGAAATGGCTGCCGACGCCGAATTGGCAATGATGTGGGCCGATGTGATGGAAAAGCTCGACATCGCGCGCGGCGATTACATCATCCGCATGAATAACCGCAAAATCCTTGATGGTGTGTTGGATAAAATCGACTTACTTGGTGATGATGAAGCCTCAGTCAACAAACGCCTGATCGTGATGCGGGCGATGGATAAATTAGACCGTTTGGGCAGTGAAGGCGTGCGCCTATTGCTAGGCGAAGGCCGCAAAGACGAAAGTGGCGATTATACCAAAGGGGCAAATTTAGATGCTGCCTCTATCGAGAAAGTCATCGCCTTTGTTGAAGCCGGCAAAGATACCAATGAAGCCACATTAGCGGCTTTGTCAATATTGATTGAAGGCAGCGAAATTGGCCAAACAGGCATTGACGAACTGGCCGAAATTGGCGCTTTATTATCCGCCGCTGGCTATAAAGAAGACCGCATCTGTTTCGACCCATCTATTGTGCGCGGCCTTGGCTATTATTCTGGCCCGGTGATGGAAGCCGAACTAACCTTTGAAATTAAAGATGAAAAGGGCAATTTAGTGCGCTTTGGTTCCGTGGGTGGTGGTGGCCGTTACGATGGTCTGGTTGCCCGGTTTAAAGGCATTGAAGTGCCGGCCACAGGCATATCCATCGGCGTCAGTCGTCTCTATGCGGCGCTGGATAAATTGGGCAAGCATAAAGCTGCCAGCGTACGCGCACCGGTCATCATTTCAGTAATGGATAAACCTGAACGCGCAACCTATCAGCAAATGGCTATGGATTTACGCGCTGCGGGCATCCGCGCCGAAGTTTATATGGGCTCAAGCGGTATGAAAGCGCAACTAAAATACGCTGACAAACGCGGCGCACCCTTAGTGGTCATCCAAGGTGAGGACGAACGAGCCAATGGCGAGATTACCATTAAAGATTTGGTGGTCGGCGCGATGGCGTCTAAAGACATTACCGACAATGAAGAATGGCGCACCAGCCAAGTGGCACAATTGAGCGTGAAAACCGAAGAGTTGGTCGCCACCATCAAAGATTTACTCACCAAACCCCATCATCAACATTGAAACTTTTTAAAAGCTAAATTCAATGTAGATATAAAGGGTCAGAAAATGACAAAAAACACTGTAAATGAAAAAATTAGTAAATTAAGCGCCGATCTGGGTTATGTAAAAGCCGACCCTGACATTGTGCAACCTGCCACGGCTTATTTTGACCTGTTGGGTGATGGCTTGCGCCGCCGCCTTTATGTGGTGCAAAACGCGATGAATGCCAGTGCCAGCCAAGATTTTGTGCTGCGGCCAGAATTCACCATCTGCATCGCCAAAGACTATATTCAAAGCTTAGCTGGCGGCACAGTTAAAGTGGCAAAACTTGCTTATTCAGGGCCAGTATTTCGTTCTGATGATGC
>NVUS02000186.1 GCA_002402005.2 OCS116 cluster bacterium
ACAAAAGGATTATGTTGCACCCGCTAGATGGCTGGACAGTCGCTTGATCGTAAGATTGAGAGGAAAGTCCGGGCTCCATAAAAACACAATGCTGGTTAACGGCCAGCGGGGGCGACCTCAGGGAAAGTGCAACAGAAAATAAACCGCCGTATTTTTTACGGTAAGGGTGAAAAGGTGCGGTAAGAGCGCACCGCGTTTTTGGCAACAGAAACGGCATGGTAAACCCCATTGGGAGCAAGACCAAATAGGAGTGGCAGGTTCAGGGCTTTGGCCTATGATGGGTGCGTTTTTACACCAGATCGCTCGGGTTGGTTGCTTAAGATATTTGGTAACAAATATATCAGATGAATGATTGTCTCACACAAAACTCGGCTTATAGGCCATCTAGCAAATAATTTTAAATGAATAAGTTGTTTGTAAGTAATTGCGGGTAATTTGTTGTTTAAAATTAGTAACATGCAAGGTTCTACTTAAAAATTATAGTAAATTTTATACTATAGTTTTACGACTATTTATCTAAAAGATAACAGGTTTAAGCGTTATACATAATGTTATGTATGGTTGCAAAATTTATAGTTAATTTACTGTTAACGTCATTGACTTCCACCAAATCCCATGATATTCCATAATCATCCAGTTAGCGTTGAAACTAGTAGATGCTAATGCGGCGGATCTGAGTGGATATATTTGGAGGCAACACCCGAATACGGCGGATAGGGTTTTTAAATATATTTGTTTTAGGCGGGGGAGGTGAGGCCATCTCTCCCGTCGTACAAACCCACCGCACTATTTGGCAAATATTGCTAAATATCGGATGAAGATTGAACCAGTTTGTTTTGAGTATGGTATTTTATGGAACCGTTTGTTTCCTCTTTTCACAATAAAATAGATAAAAAAGGTCGGGTTTCTGTGCCTGCGGCGTTTCGGACTATTTTGGAACGTGATTTGCAAGCTGATGGCATTCACCAAGTTTTCTGTTACCCGGCGATTGAAGCTTTGGCCATTGAATGTGGTGGCGCACCGTTATTGTCAAAAATCTATCAATTGTTAGAAGATTTGCCGCCTTATAGTGAAGAGCGGGATGTTTTATCGACCGCTTTGTTTGGTGGTTCATTACAGCTAAAAATTGACAGTGATGGGCGAATCATCATCCCCGATGCATTACGCGCGCATGCAAATTTAAAAGACTATGTGACTTTTGTTGGCATGGGCGATAAATTTCGTATATGGTCACCTGAATTGTTTGAGACTTATATGGCTGAAGCGCGAGAGAAAGCCATAGAGCATAGAAAATTATTCGGAAAAAAGCATGATTGAAAATGACATTGATAGCCCGCATTATTCGGTTTTGATGGCCGAAGTGTTAGAAACTTTGGCACCCAAAGATGGCGAGCTGATTGTGGACGGTACATTTGGGGCGGGCGGCTATAGCCGCAATATCTTAAATGCTGCGAATGTTAAATTATATGCGATTGATCGTGACCCTAATGCCGTAGAGGCTGCCGATGGCATGAAAGCCGAATATGCTGACAGGTTTGAATTTTTGCAAGGTCAATTTGGTGATATGCAGAGCTTGTTGGCCGATGTTGGTATTGAGCAAGTGGATGGCATTGTGCTGGACATTGGCATTTCATCTATGCAGATAGACCAAGCCGAGCGCGGCTTTTCGTTTATGCGCGATGGGCCGCTCGATATGCGGATGAGCGTCGCCGGCATGAGCGCGGCAGATGTGGTCAATAATTTTAGTGAAGCTGAATTGGCACGGATATTTTACATTTTGGGCGATGAGAAACGCTCATACCCGATTGCTGGGGCGATTGTGCGCCAGCGCGCCGAAAAACCATTTGAAACCACATTAGAGCTGGCCAATTTGGTGGAGAATACCATTAAAAAAGGCAAGTCTAAAATCCATGTTGCGACCAAGGTTTTCCAAGCGTTGCGGATATTTGTCAATCAAGAATTGGCCGAATTGGTTAAATCACTTAATGCTGCCGAAGCCATACTCAAACCCGGTGGACGGTTGGTTGTGGTATGTTTTCACTCGCTGGAAGACCGGATTGTGAAAAATTTCTTAAAATCGCGCACCGGCAACCTATCTGCGCCGTCGCGCCATGTTATGATGGTGGAAAAACCGGTGCAATCAAGCTTTACGTTAATCAATCGTAAGGTAATTACCGCTACAAAAGAAGAGTTGGATGTGAATATTCGGTCTCGCTCGGCAAAATTACGCGCTGCCATGCGCACGGATGCACCGGGGTTTGCTGAATATTTTAATCCGCTTCCTGAAATGCCAAATTTGGTATGATGTTTTTGAGTGGCGTATGTTTAGATATATTCTGATAGCGGGTATTGTTTTGGTGTCTTTGATGACATTTCAGCTTTATGAAGTGAGCTATAATACCAATGATATTCGAGGCGACATCCGGCTGTTAAAAGCCGAAATTTCCAATGAAAAAGAGAAAATAAACTTGTTGCGTCTTGAGCTTAGCCAAGCTCATAACCCTAAAAACCTCCGGCGGTTAAATGATAGCCTGTTGCAATTAAAACCGCAAAGGGTTGATCAATTCATTACCATGAACCAAATGCCTGAAAGGGTGGCTATTTTATTGCCCGAAACCGGTGGATTGACGCTTGAAGACCAGCTGATTAAAGACCCAATTGGTGATTTGTTGGCACAATAGGTGATTTGCTGGCGCAATAATTTGCCGACAAATTTATTGGCAAAATTAAATATATATTTACCCTAATCAGTTATGAATATTAGAAATATTATTTTTAGTAGGGCTTTACCATGTCTCAGAGTGTCAGTAGAATTTCAATGCCTGAGGCTGGCCGTAAAATAAGCATAAAAATTCCTAAAAAAACCGATCATCATCTGATCTTTAAACGCCGGCTTGTGGTATTAAGCGGCTGTTGTATTTTGCTGTTTGGCATTTTATTTGCCCGGTTGATTATGTTTGGTCTGAACCCGATGGAAGCCACGGTTAAAGTGGCAGCAACCGCAGCTGTGCTTGAAAAACCGCGGGCTGATATTGTTGATCGTAATGGCATTGTTTTGGCCAGTGATATTAAAGTCCCGTCTCTATTTGCCAACCCGCAAAAAATTGAAAATGTCGAAGAAACACTGGATCAACTGGCTTTGGTATTTGATGATTTAAACTGGAGCCAGATGCGCAAACGGCTGAACAGCAATTCGCGTTTTGCGTGGATTAGCCGCGAGATTAGCCAAGAGCAAAAGCAAAAAGTCCATGATTTGGGCATTCCCGGTTTGTTTTTTACCGATGAGAAAAAACGCCTTTACCCATCCGGCCGTTTGGCATCGCATGTATTGGGCCATGTGAATATCGACCATGTTGGCAAGGCTGGGTTAGAGAGTTTTATCAATTATTTTCAGACCGAAAAAATTGCCAATTATAAGCAAGAAGATGCTGGTAAAATATACAAACCATTGGTCGCCAGTATTGATTTGAACGTGCAATATGTGATGCGCGATGAATTGAGCAAAGCCATTGAGAAATTTAGTGCCATTGCCGCTATGGGCATCGTGATGGACATTCATACCGGCGAGGTGATTAGCATGGTCAGCCTGCCAGATTATGACCCCAACACCCCGACACAAGCGTTGGAGAAAATACGCATGAACCGCACCACGGGCGGTGTGTTTGAGCTGGGCTCGGTGTTTAAATTGCTAACCATGGGCATGGGGCTGGATTATGGTGTTACCACCTTGGAGGGTGGTTATGACGCGACCCATCCATTGTCTGTTGGCCGTGGTAAATTTATTGGCGATTATCATGGCAAAAAACGTTATCTAACGGTGCCAGAAATTTTTAAATATTCATCTAATATCGGCACCGCCAAAATGGCTCTGGACGTGGGTAAAGACCGCCAGCAAGCATTTTTGCGCAAAATTAAACTGCTCGATAAGCTAGAGACTGAATTGCCGGGCGCGGGCGTTCCGCAATATCCGACCGATAAAAATTGGAAACGGGTGAGCATTGTGACCATATCTTACGGTCATGGCATTGCGGTGACGCCATTGCAAGGCGTTGCGGCGGCTGCGTCGATGATGAATGGTGGTTATTATGTGCCACCAACTTTTGTGAAACGTAGTGTTGAAGAAGCCGAATATTACCGCGAACGGGTGATTAAGCCCGAGACCAGCCGCGATTTGGTGGGGTTGATGCGGTTGAATGTTTTGGAAGGCAGCGGTAAAAAAACCAATGTAAAAGGTTATTTGGTGGGCGGCAAAACCGGCAGTGCCGAAAAACCGATCAATGGCAAATATAATAAAGACAAATTGATTTCTTCTTTCTTGAGTGTATTCCCGACTGACAAGCCTAAATATATGATGTTGGTATCGATTGATGAACCAAAAGGCTTGCCCGAAACCCATGGTTTTAAAACCGCCGGCTGGAACGCCACGCCAACCACGGCCAATATCATTAAGCGGATTGCACCCTTATTGGGCATGGCGCCACGGTTTGACAATATAAAAATCGACGGCAGCAACCTGCTGGCCGAAACTCGTAATTAAAACATATTTTGCTTATATCAAAGGCAAAAATTGGTGATTTGAATGCAATTAAGTGATTTAATTAAACACATAGACAATATCGAAATTGCCGGTGATGGCAAGGTTGAGATTGCTGGGCTAGAAGCCGATAGCCGGTATGTTGAAACTGGGTTTTTATTTGCTGCGCTTAAAGGTGTGCAATTGGATGGCACGACCTTTATCGACAATGCCATAAAAGCGGGTGCGAAAGCCATTTTGGTGGCGGCGGATTATACTGGTGAAATGTCTGATGAAATAACTTGGATTAAATCGACCGAACCGCGCAAAACGTTGGCGTTATTGGCGGCGATTTTCCACCCCAAACAACCACCTTATATTTTGGCAATTACTGGCACAAATGGCAAATCATCGATTGCTGATTTTTTACGCCAAATATTCACCCGTGCCGGTAAACGCGCCGCTAGCCTTGGCACATTGGGGGTAAAAATTTGCGAGCAAGGCCAAGCTGATAAGCATATTGAATTGCATCACACTTCGCCCGACCCGATTACTTTGCATAAGATTTTGCACCAGTTGGCTGAGGATGATGTTGAATATTTGGCCATTGAAGCTTCGAGCCATGGTTTGGAGCAAAACCGTATGGATGGGGTGAAGATTAGCGCGGCGGGTTTTACCAATTTAACGCTGGATCATTTGGATTATCATTCCAATATGGAAGAGTATTTTGAGGCCAAAATGCGCCTGTTTACCGAGCTGTTGCCCAAAACTTCGCAAGCCGTGGTTTCGGCCGATGGGGCTTATGCCACACGGGTGGCGAATATCGCCGGATTTGCCGGTAGCAATGCCAAAAAGGTGGGTTTTGCCGGTGATTATATTAAGCTGAACAAGGTTGACAATTTACCGCACGGCCAGCGTATGGATTTTGATTTGCAGGGCAAGAATTACAAAGTAGATTTGCCATTGATTGGGGTGTTTCAGGTTGAAAATGCGCTGGTGGCGGCTGGTCTGGCATTGTCGACCAATGATGTTGATGTTGAGCATGTGATGGCGGCTTTGACTGAGCTGAAAGGCGCAAAAGGTCGGCTTGAATTGATGGGCAAAAGCCAAAAAGGCGGGCGGATATTTGTCGATTTCGCTCACACGCCGGACAGTCTGGAAAATGCCATTTTGGCACTGCGGCCTTATTTGGATGAAGGCAAAAAACTAGTCACCATATTTGGTTGTGGCGGTGATAGAGACCAGAGCAAGCGGCCATTAATGGGCGCGGTGGCTGAGAAATATTCCGACAAAGCGATTTTAACCGATGATAACCCACGGTTTGAAGACGCTGCCAGCATTAGAGCTATGGCCAAAGTCGGCTGCCCCAGTGCGTTAGAAATTGGCGACAGAGGCGCAGCGATTGCTCAAGGCATAGGTTTGCTTGCTGATGGTGACATTCTGTTGATTGCCGGCAAAGGCCATGAGACGGGGCAAAAGATTAATGGTGTTGAGCATGAATTTTCTGACCAAGTGGAAGTGTTGAAATTGTTAGAGGCTGGCGCTTGATGACTGATATATTATGGCCAGCAGAGGAATTGATAAAAGCGCTTGATGGCGAGTTGATTGCCGGTGTTTTGCAGGATGTTGATGGCATTTCGATCGACAGCCGCGACATAACGCCAAAAGATGCATTTTTTGCCATTAAGGGTGATTTGTTTAATGGGCATAATTATACGCAAAAAGCGGCTGAAAATGGCGCCTCGGTGATTGTGGTTTCGGATGCTGATTGTAGAGTTGAAGCGGATGGCGTGGCGACTATTTTAGTTGATGATGTGCTAGCAAGCCTTGGTCGTTTGGCTGTCGCGTCACGTGCGCGTAGCACGGCTAAAATTGTGGCGATCACCGGCAGTGTTGGCAAAACCTCCACCAAAGAATTTTTACGGGCTTGTTTGGAAGTTTGCGGCAAAACCCATGCCTCGATTAAGAGCTTTAACAATCATTGGGGCGTGCCGATTAGTTTGGCGCGAATGCCCAAGGATGCTGAGTTTGGGGTGTTTGAAATTGGCATGAACCATCTAGATGAAATTACGCCATTGGTGGCGATGGTGCAGCCGCATGTGGCGATTGTCACCACAGTTGCGCCGGCGCATTTGGGTCATTTTAAAGATTTAGAACAGATTGCTCTGGCCAAGTCGGAAGTTTTTAGTGGCATTGTGGAAAATGGTGTAGCGATTTTAAACCGTGATAATGAGTTTTTTGATTATCTAAGTGAGAAAGCACGCGAGCAGGGGATTGATGACATTCAATCTTTTGGAGCTGATGATGAAGCTGATATGCATTTGTTGAATGTTGATTTGATGCCGAGTGGTTCTAAAGTTTTTGCAGAATATGCGGGTAAAAAGTTTGAATATGAAATTGGCTCGGCCGGCTTGCATCAAGTGCAAAATAGCCTTGGCTTATTATTGGCGGTCGAAAATCTGGGCGTGGATTTGAATGATGTTTTGCCAACACTTAAGAATATAGAGCTCAGTGATGGCCGCGGGGCACGGGCAGACATTGATATTGATGGCGGAACAATCACCGTGATTGACGAAAGTTATAACGCCAACCCCGCCTCTATGGTGGCGGCATTTAGCGTGCTTTCGGCGCAACAACCCAAACGCAATGGCCGCCGGGTGGCGGTTTTGGGCGATATGTTGGAGTTGGGAGACAACTCCAAGCAAATACACGCCGCCTTAGCCAAAGACATAATGGCCGCCAATATAGATATGGTGATGGCGTGTGGTAAAGATATGAAAAACTGTTATGATTTATTGCCACAAGAAAAGCAGGGGGGATTTGCACAAAACTCTGCCCTATTGGCCGAAATTATATTAGACAGTTTGCAACCGCATGATGTGGTGATGGTTAAAGGCAGCTTGGGCAGTCAAATGTCTAACATAATGAATACGTTAAAAAACAGCAGGGCATCAGTATGATCCATTATTTAGTCAGTGAATTTAGTGAGTATTTTTCATTTTTAAATGCATTTAGCTACATCACTTCACGGGTTGGGGCGGCGGTTTTAACCTCTATGTTATTGGTATTTTTATTTGGCCCGGGCTTGATTAAGCAGCTAAAAATTAAACAAGGCGAAGGCCAGCCGATCCGCGAAGATGGGCCGCAAAGCCATTTGCTGACCAAAAAAGGCACACCCACCATGGGCGGTCTGATGATTTTGATGGGCATTATTGTCAGTACATTATTATGGGCCGATTTGAGCAATATGTATGTTTGGTACGTATTGCTAGTGACGTTGGGGTTTGGCGCAATTGGTTATTATGATGATTATTTAAAGATAAAAAAACGCAGTGCCGATACGAATTTTAGCGGTAAAATGCGGTTATTATTGGAATCCATTGTGGCGTTTGCCGGCGTGGCGGGCATTATGTCGTTGCAACGCGAAGGTTTTGATACGTCATTGGCTTTCCCTTTGTTCAAAGATTTATTGGTCAATTTGGGCTGGTTCTTCCCGGTATTTGCAGTGTTTACCATTGTGGGTTTTGGCAATGCGGTCAATTTGACTGATGGTTTAGACGGCTTGGCCATCGTGCCGGTGATGATTGCCGCTAGCACATTTGCTTTGTTGTCTTATATTGTGGGTAATGCTGTTTTTTCGGGCTATTTGCAGGTGCATGCTGTGCCGGGTACAGGCGAGTTGGCGGTGTTGTTGGGTGCATTGGTTGGCGCGGGCATTGGCTTTTTGTGGTTTAATGCTCCACCGGCAATGATATTTATGGGCGACACTGGCTCGCTGGCATTGGGCGGTACATTGGGCGTGGTCGCGGTGGCGATTAAGCATGAGATTGTTCTGGCAATTGTTGGTGGTTTATTTGTGCTCGAAACCGTATCGGTTATCGTGCAAGTCGCCTCGTTTAAACTGACCGGCAAACGGGTATTTCGTATGGCGCCCTTGCATCATCATTATGAGCAAAAGGGTTGGGCAGAATCGACCATTGTGATCCGGTTTTGGATCATTGCGGTTATCTTGGCCATGGTTGGCTTGGCGACATTGAAATTGCGCTGATGATAGATTTAAGTTTATTTAGCGGGCAGAAATTCGCAGTTTTTGGGCTGGGTATAAGTGGCCTGTCGACCGCCTCTGCACTCAAAAATGCTGGTGCTCATGTGATGCTGTGGGATGACAATGAAACATCGCGCCAAAATGCAGCAGATTTAGGCCATAATGTTCGCGATTTGACGACACAAGATTTTGAGCAATTTGATGGCCTAATTTTAAGCCCCGGCGTGCCGCTGACTCACCCCAAACCACATTGGGTGGTAGACAAAGCCAAGGCAGCTGACTTGCCAATATTGGGTGACATTGAGCTGTTTTTACAAGCGGTGAAACAAGATGACCGTGCTAAAATTGTGGCGGTGACCGGCACCAATGGCAAATCAACCACGGTCAGCCTCATTCATCATGTATTGAGCCAAGCGGGTTTGGATGCGCATTTGGGTGGCAATATTGGCTCGACCACGGTGTTGGATATGCCTGAAGTGGCGCAAGACCGTATTTATATTGTCGAGCTTTCTAGCTATCAGATTGACTTGATGCCGAGTTTGCAAAAACCCGGGTTTGCGCCAGATGTTTCGGTGCTGATCAATGTATCGCCCGACCATATTGACCGGCATGGCAACATCGAAAATTATGCCAAGGTAAAATCGCAAATATTTGTGCAACAGGCTGGCGATGATTTGGCGATCATTGGCGTTGATGATGAATTTGGTGCGCGGTTTGCCAAATATTATGACGCCAAAAGCCTATCGGCAATCAGCCGGTTGGCAGATTTTTTTTGTGAGAATGGCCGGATAAGTGCGGATGGTGAGGCATTGTTAGATTTAAGCGCCGCACCGAGCTTGCAAGGTGTGCACAATGCCCAGAACGCGGCGATTGCCTATATGATTGCCAAATATTTTGAAGTGGCGGATCAAGCGATTGCGGCTGCGATGAATGATTTTTCTGGCCTTGAGCATCGTATGGAATTGGTTGGTAAAATTAGCACCGCCCATGGCGATATATTATTCATCAATGACAGCAAAGCCACCAATGCCGAGGCGGTAAAGCCGGCTTTGGGCGCTTATGACCAAATATATTGGGTGGCCGGCGGCCGCGCCAAGCAGGGCGGGTTAAAACCGCTGCTCAAGCCCTTGGCAAAAATTAAAAAAGCCTATCTATTTGGCGAGTCTGCTCAAGAATTTTCTGGTCAACTGGTTGGCGTGGCAAATTTTGAAGTTTTTTCACAAATGAGCGACAGCGTTAACAAAGCCCTAACCGATATCATGCATAATGAAGCGGATGGATTAAAGGTCATTTTGCTTTCACCCGCCGCCGCCTCATTCGATCAATTTGAGAGTTTTGAAATACGCGGCAAACAGTTTAAGCAATTGGCCAAGAAGTTAGGTGCAAAGCCTATCTAGTTTGGGTGAGTTTGATGTTGTTAAGCAGAACAGATCGTAGCTATTTTAGCGAATGGTGGTGGACAGTTGATAGATTGGCTTTGTTGACCTGCGTGATTTTAATGGTGGTGGGCTTGGTTTTGTCTTTGGCGGCGAGCCCAGCTGTGGCGGTAAAAATTGGCGTTGACGAGATGTTTTTTGTTAAAAAACAGCTTAAATTCATGCCGATTGCGTTGTTTTTAATGTTATCGATCAGTTTTATCAGCTCGGAACGGCTGTTGCGTTATATCGCATTGGCTTTGTTCATTGGTGGTGCGGCACTTATGGTGATGGCGATTGTATCTGGGGCTTCGATCAAAGGTTCTAACCGTTGGATTTCGCTGGGTTTTATGACTTTGCAACCCTCTGAAGTGGTCAAGCCGGGGTTTGTGATTTTAACCGCGTGGGCTTTTGCGCAAGGCATTAAATATCCGGGGGTTAAAGGCAGTTGGTTGGCCTTTATTCTATTTGGTACTTTTGCCACTCTTTTAATTTTACAGCCCGATATGGGCCAAACGGTTTTGATCGCTGCGGTGTGGTTTTGCCTGTTCATTCTTTCGGGCGCGCCATTGTGGATTTTTGCGGCGCTGACCGGCATTTTTGCTTTGGGTTCAGTGGTGGCTTACAATACCATGAGCCATGTCGCCTCGCGGATTGACCGGTTTTTAGACCCTGAATCGGGCGACACCTACCAAGTGGATATGGCGCTGCAAAGCTTTATGCAAGGTGGTTGGTTTGGCAAAGGGCCGGGCGAGTCGAGCGTGAAAAGTTTGCTGCCTGACGCCCATACCGATTTTGTATTTGCTGTGGTCGGTGAAGAATTTGGCATTATCGGCTGTTTGCTGATCATTGCGGTTTATGTATTGATGATATTTAGCTTTTTGCGCCACGCGTTTGTGATTGAAGATATGTTTAAAAAACTCGCTATAACTGGCTTAACGGTTATGTTTGGCATGCAAGCTTTCATCAATATGGGGGTGAATTTAAACATTCTACCTGCCAAGGGGATGACGCTGCCGTTCATCTCATCTGGTGGTTCATCATTATTGTCTATGTCGATTACCATTGGGTTGTTGCTGGCGTTAACCCGCCGCCAACCGCAAGCGGGGCATCTGCCGGTTGGCGGGATGTATAACCGCCCAATGCAAGGTGTTTAAATGATGGTGCCAAAGAATATACTCATTGCAGCAGGCGGTACGGGCGGGCATATATTTCCGGCTGAAGCCTTGGCTGAGATTTTAAAGCAACGCGGCCATCATGTTTATTTTGCAACCGACATACGTGGTATGAGATTTGTTGAAAACTTCCCCGCCAATGAGGTGAGGCTGATTGATGGAGCGACGGTGTTTTCCAAATCGCCATTGTCGCTAATCAAAGCCATATATAAAATTTGCAAAGGCCTGATACAATCCGTGCTTTATGTGCGGGCTAAGAAAATTGACATTGTGGTCGGCTTTGGTGGTTACCCGAGTTTTGCGCCAATGTTGGCCGGCAGATTGTGCGGCAAACCCAGCGTATTGCACGAGCAAAATGCGGTTTTGGGCCGTGCCAATCGGTTGCTGGCTAGATTTGCCAAACAGGTGGCGCTTAGCTTTCCGCAGACTAAATTTGCGGATAGGATTGCTGACAAAGCGGTGTTTATTGGTAACCCATTGCGCCGCATTGTGCGGGCGTTAAAAGACACGCAATATACGCCTTATGTTGTGGGCGAAAAATTTAACCTTGTGGTATTTGGTGGCAGCCAAGGGGCGCAAATATTTAACGACATTTTACCAACCGCGATGATGAAATTACCCGATGAGATGCGCGCCAACATAAATTTAGTACAACAGGTTCGAAAAGACGAAGTTGGGCGGCTGAACAAGCTATATAATGAGTTGAATATGGATGCCATCATCGCGCCATTTTTTACTGATATGCCTAGGTTAATCGCGGCCAGCCATTTGGTGATTGGCCGTGCCGGTGCAACCACAGTGGCCGAGCTTTGTTATATTGGCATTCCATCTTTATTGGTGCCATTGCCCGGCTCGTTGGATGGTGATCAGGCCAATAATGCCAAAAATATAGCTGACATTGGCGGCGGTTGGTTGTGCAAACAAAATGAATTTACTGCCGATTATTTGGCGGGCAAATTACAAGAATGGATGAGCGCGCCAAACCTGTTGAGTGAAGCGGCGCAAAATGCCAAAAATTTAAGCCAACCAATGGCGGCGAAAAATCTGGCCAATTTGGTCGAGAAATATATAAGATAGGGTTTTGATATGCGATCACCAGAAGAAGTGGGCGCCATACATTTTGTAGGCATAGGCGGCATTGGCATGAGCGGCATTGCCGAAGTTTTGCATAATTTGGGTTATATTGTGCAAGGCAGTGACCAAGGCGAAAATGCCAATGTGCTGCGCTTGCGCGACATGGGCGTTAAAGTGATTGTTGGGCATAAAGAGCAGAATGTAGATGATGCCGCTGTGTTGGTGGTCTCATCGGCCATTAAGCCTGACAATGATGAATTGGTGGCCGCACGGGCGCGTTACATTCCGATTGTACGCCGAGCTGAAATGTTGGCTGAGTTGATGCGGCTTAAAAGCTGTGTGACAGTGGCCGGTACACATGGCAAAACCACCACAACCTCATTAATTGCTTGCATATTAGAGGCGGCGAAATTTGACGCTTCGGTGATTAATGGTGGCATTATTAATGATTATGGCACCAATGCTAAGCTAGGTAGTGGCGAATGGATGGTGGTCGAAGCTGATGAAAGCGACGGCTCATTTATGAAGCTACCGGCCGAAGTGGCGGTGGTAACCAATATCGACCCCGAACATTTAGACCATTATGGCGATTTTGATACGCTCAAAGACGCGTTTAAAGGCTTTGTCGAAAAAGTGCCATTTTACGGCTTTGCGGTTATGTGTATCGACCATCCCGAAGTGCAATCTTTGATTGGCCGTATAGACGACAAACGCATTGTGACATATGGCGAAAGCCGCCAAGCTGATGTGCGGTTTTTTAACCTGGCTTATAAGCAAGGCGATTGCTTGTTTGACATTGAAATTCATGACCGCAAAACTGGAGATGTGACATCGATTGAGCAAGTGCGCTTGCCAATGCCCGGTAAACATAATGTTGCCAACGCCACGGCGGCGATTGCGGTGGCCTATCATATGGGCGCCAGTGTTGAGGCGATTAAAATCGGATTGGCCGGCTTTAAAGGCGTGAAGCGCCGCTTTACCAAAACCGGCGTGTGGAATGGCGCAGCATTTTTTGATGACTATGCCCATCACCCGGTTGAAATTAGCGCGGTGTTGCGGGCGGCGCGGGATGCGTCTAGCGCCAATGTCATCGCCATTGTACAACCGCATCGTTATACCAGATTGCATGATTTATTTGATGAATTTGCCACTTGTTTTAATGATGCTGACATGGTGATTGTTTGCCCGGTATTTGAAGCTGGTGAGCTGCCGATTGAAGGTGCTGATCATTTGCATTTGGCTGATGCAATGCGGCGTAACGGGCATCGGCATGTGGTGACCATAGAGCATCAAGATGAGCTGGCCAAACTGATTGCGCAGAATGCCAAACAAGATGATTTTGTGGTATTTTGTGGCGCGGGCAGCATTAGCGCTTGGGCCAATGATATGCCGAATATTTTGAATGAAGAAGGTTTTTAACTGATGGCAAAAACCACGATTGACATGCTGCCGGAAGTGCGCGGAAAATACAAACAAGATGCCGATTTGGCCAAGCTGACTTGGTTCAGAGTCGGCGGCGCGGCAGATGTGCTTTACACGCCCGAAGATGAAGCGGATCTTATTCACTTTCTACAAAATAGACCGGCTGATTTGCCAATTATGTTGATCGGCATGGGCTCGAATATGTTGATCCGCGATGGTGGTGTTGAAGGTGTGGTGATTAAACTTGGCCGCGCATTTGGCAAAGCCGCAGCGATTGGCGATAACCGTATTTTGGCCGGTGCGGGCATGAGTGATGCGCGGGTGGCTAAGCTGGCTTATGATGAAGGTTTAGGCGGGTTTGCATTTTTAAAAGGTGTGCCCGGC
>NVUS02000187.1 GCA_002402005.2 OCS116 cluster bacterium
ATAAACACCCGCATTGGTATGGCTGCCCAAGCTAGGCCCACTTGTCAGCGCCTCACTTAAACTATCACCATTCACCAAACCGCTAATGTTATAGCCCGATAAGCTATGCGCGTTGCCATTATAAGTTTTTACCGTATCAATGCCAGTAATGGTCAAAATAGGGATGCGTTTATAGATAAATTGATCACCATATTGGCTAATGCTTGATGGCGGATTCTTATCAAAATCACGGCCATACAGGTTACCACCGCTCATGTCGCCCTTGGTGTTTAAATCCCAATCGGTAGAATAAACCAAAAACCGTCCGCTACTAGACGGTCTCAACGGATTTGTTGAGCCTGAATCATTATGAAAATTCTTGCCTGCCGCCAAAATAATGTCGCCGCCTCCAGCGTTTATAATGTATTCGTTTGCATCTAAAACAATATCATGGCTTGCCCGCACTGTAAGATCAAAGCCAGAATTATAAGAACTTGTTCCGCCTAAAGACAAATTCGAATCAGTTGCATATATGCTAACATGCCCGCCCTGCATGGCGCTGTCAATCATCTTATGATCAAATGCACTGTCGCCACCAGAGCCAATATCTGGCCCAGATGATGCTGTTTTCAAAGCATCTAAAGTTGCAGCGGATATACTCATATTGGCTTTGCTTATGTCGCCATCCGTAGTTTGATGACCAATCCAGCCGGTTGAACCATTGTTAACAATAGACAATTCACTACCGGTACGCAGTATAACATCACCCTTACGCGCCCCCTTACTGCTGCCAACCGCGGCGCCATGGCCAATTTGCGCATAACGATCTGCTCGATTGCCTGCAATAATCTCAACTTTATCATCTGCATAAATATCTATTTTGCCAACCACAGCGGCATTGGTGCCACCTATGTCACCTTCGCTAGCCAAACCACCATGGCCAATCTGCGCATAAGTTTTGTCATTACGGCCAGCATGCACATGAATGTCATCTTGTGAAATAATGTCAATAAAACCAGTTTTAATGCCTTTAGAATTCGCCCCGCCATGGCCAATTTGGGAATAAGATCCGTTACCCTTGCCGCCAAGAACATCAATATCATTGCCAGTCTCAACTTTAATATTTCCGTTCATTGTGGTGTCAGCTCCTCTGCCACCATGGCCAATTTGGGCATAGGCTATTTCGCCCCTACCACCTTTCATAACGATGTCATCTTGATTGGTAGTGCCGCCTGTTACGGTGATATTGCCATCAACCATACTGCGGCTACCTGCGCCACCATGGCCAACTTGCGCATATGTGCCGTTGCCCTTACCACCAAGCAAATATACAAAACCATCACTAGTGACAGAAATTGTACCGCTTAGGCTGTTGCTAGAGCTATTACCAGCGTGACCAATTTGCGCAAAAATACCTTCATGGCTACCCGCCCCCGCGGGGGTCAATACGCCACCGCCCACCACGTCAACGCCATACACAGTTTTAACATCTATACCACCACTGGCACCGGCAAATATGCCTGCGTGACCAATAAGCGCATATGTACCATCTTGTTTGCCACCCTTAAGCCATACATAGTCTGCAATCACCGAGATATCGCCTGTTGCCTTATTTGAGTCAACCGTCTCATAACCAAATTGTGCAAGGCCATATGTATCTTTTACGCTGCCGTTCAAAATAAATGCCGCAGCATAAGCCCGCGTTTTGCCCTCCCGAGAGCCAACAGAAGCTGAATGAGCACCAGAAGTGCCGATGAAAGTCACCCCTGCATCATCCCGATTGGTCACATTACCAAATTTACCACCTAAATGAGTTTTATTGAGCGTGGAAGGGTCAAAAGTCGAACCATCCCAACCCGAAACAAGGTTTATGTTCGCCCCACCCGCAAATTGCACATTGCCACCAATAGCAATCGCGTCACCGGCCATAATGGTCAAATCTTTGCCAGTGGTTGCATTGGTGCTACTTAGGCCTTCAGTTAAAACAATATCAGAAGTGACGCCGGTGGCTTTTAAATCAGTCTTGCCGTTAATGATCGCTTGGCCAACATAAATTTGATCACCCACAGTGGTAACCGAAGCCGGCACCGCTACAGCTGCACCTGCTGCTAGAGCAATACCATTAGCGGTAACAATCGGCTGAATGATCGGCACAGTAGCGCTGCCGTTCAAATAGGTTTTACCTTTTTTAATGGTAAGCTTACCCAATGGGCTTTGGCTGCCCACTGGGCCACTAAATATCGCGCTACCTTCAGTATTCACCACCAAATTAAACTTGCCATCAAGCTTGCCATTAAATGTGATGTCTTTGTTGCCGCTGCTTTTTAATTTGGTATTTGATTGCAATACCACATCACCAGTATAAGTTTGGCTGCCACTGGTGGTAATGTTACCGCCAGTTAATGCAATTGCGCCAACACCGTTGGTGATGAATTGACTATCTGTAAAACCAGTCAAATTCACCGCTTTAACATTTATGTTATCGGTATAGACTGCATCACCAATGATGATGGTTCCAGCAGTCATATTTTTCAATTGTTTATTTTTTAACCTAAGAACACCCGTTGCCTTGCCCACTCCAATACTACCAGCGCGGCTGCGCTGCCACGTAATTTTACCGGTATTTGTGCCGATCACACCACTGTCAGCAATGAGTTTAAAGTCCTGATTACCTACAGCAAAAAGACTAGTGGTGATGACAATATCTTTAGCACTCTCAATGGTGGTTGTGCTCTTTGAAGCCCTCAATATATCATTGTTACTTTGAGTGCGATCCGCATCAGTATTGAGATTTATATTTCCCGTTTTGCTAATAAGCTTCCGACTTGCCGAACCACCTCCTCTAAAAACAATGCCATTATTGGCATTAAAGCTCAATTCGTGCGCAATATGCTGTCCAGAAGAAATGTGTATATTTGCGGTTGAACCATATAGTGCGTTTAAGGTTAAACCACCTGCAATATGCGTGCTATAATCATGCGCATTCAAAACCATCCCGGTGATTTTATTCTTTGCAGAATCCGGATTGCCGATAATTAAATTTGCGGCATGCAAATTCGCCAATTCACTCGCATCAAGGCCTTTATTGCCCGCTAAATTAAACTGACCTTCCGTCACGCGATCAAATAAAATATCCGCTGTGCCAACATCTATGCTTGCGTTAATGGCGCGCTTATCAGAGATTAGGCTCACATTGCCATTATTTGTCTTAATTGACTTTTTGACGGTAATTTTATTTCCAGCCGTTGCGGCAAGGCCAATGCCTCCTACGGTCATGATGATTTCATCATTAAATGTAATATTATTGGTGGCTGAAATACTCACATCGGTCGATGCACCATTAATTGCAATCGCCGCAATTTTCACATGGCCTCCACCGCCAATATTGTTCAAATCCGGATCGCCTGCAGCCGTGATGGTTACATTTTCAGGGTCAAGCAACCAATCACCCACTTTGCCATTTGCCGCCAATGTATTGACATGAGCTGTCGCCCCCACACCTAAATTTTTCTTACCAGAAGTTTCAACTTGCCCACCATTGCCGCCATCTTTGCCGCCACGGGCATAAATAGCACCGTTAAATATAGTTGTATCATCAGCCCATGCCACAACCTCACCACCATTGCCAATAGCACCATTGGCATCGGCTTTTAACACGCTGTCTTGGTCAATGCTCAGCTTCTGAACATTCTCAACTTCATCAATGTTTAAATCTTTACCACCCTGATATTCACCACCAACCCGAATGCGACCGCCATCA
>NVUS02000188.1 GCA_002402005.2 OCS116 cluster bacterium
CCCGGCCATTATGTGGCAAGCTTACCTGATGATGCCGAGCTGATTGCCGGAATATGGTGGATTAAACTGGATATTTTGGCCAATAATGAGCTGTTTTATCATTATGAAGAAGACCGCCATTTGAATTTTATGAAATAACTGATCATGCTAAGCTGTTGCCCCGTTGATTATGCTCTGAATGACATTACCGAAATGCGTCAATCCAAAGGTTTGGATTGGACCGGTGATTTGGTGGCTGACCCCAGCCCTTGGGTGACGTATGACCAAGAGGGCATGGCACAGCTAGATATTTTGGTGCCTGAAGCCTATTGTGCGGCTTGCATTGGAGCGATTGAAGGCAATTTTAAAAAACTTGAATCGGTAAAATATGCGCGGTTAAACCTAACCCGCAAACGCCTGACTGTGCGCTGGGATGAAAGCTTAAACAGCGCCAAAGACATGATGGTGGTGTTGGAATGGTTGGGTTATCATGGTCAGCCGTTTAACCGTGATCAATTTGACAATTTAAAGACTGATAGTTATCAGAAAAAACTACTGACTTCATTGGGTGTGGCGGGTTTTGCGGCCTCTAACGTGATGCTGTTGTCGGTATCGGTATGGGCGGGTGCGGATGACTCGACGCGTAATTTCTTCCATTGGATTTCGGCCTTAATCGCCATTCCGGCTTTGGCTTATTGCGGGCAGATATTTTTTAAATCAGCCTATAACGCTTTGCGGCATGGCCAGTTGAATATGGATGTGCCAATTAGCTTGGCGGTGATTTTGGCCACTTATATCAGCATTAGTGAAACCATTGCCGGTGGCGCGCATGCATATTTTGATGCCTCGATCACCTTGGTTTTCTTTTTGTTGGCCGGGCGTTATTTGGATTTATCGATGCGCCAACGCGCCCGTAGTGCCGCCGAACAATTGATGAGCATGTCAGCCATTGCCGCGACCATTATTTTGCCCAATGGCGAGCGCAAAAGCATCAAGCTTGTCGATATTAAATTAGGCGATAAGATATTTGTGGCGATTGGCGAAAAAATACCTGTTGACGGGTTGATTATTGACGGCAAAAGCGATGTAGACAATGCATTTTTAACTGGTGAATCCATCCCTGATCTGTTTGACATTGGTGATCAGATCCATGCTGGCGGCATTAACCTGACCGGTTCGCTGACCATAAAGGTTTCTGCCACGGGCGAAGATACTTTGCTGGCCGACATCATCCGCCTGATGGAAGAGGCCGAGCGTACCGACGCCAAATATATACGCCTCGCTGACCGTGTTGCCAAATTATACGCGCCCGCCGTGCATATTTTGGCGGCGATAACCTTGCTTGGTTGGATGATTGTGGGTAAAGATTTTAATGAAAGCCTATTCATTGCCACCTCGGTTCTGATCATCACTTGCCCCTGTGCTTTGGGGCTAGCTGTGCCGGCGGTGCAAGTGGTTGCCTCGGGCATTTTATTGCGCTTGGGTATTTTGCTGAAAGACGGCATTGCGCTGGAAAAATTAGCTGATATAGACATGGTGGTATTTGACAAAACCGGCACGTTAACATTGGGGCAGCCCAAGCTAATCAATGCCGATGAGATAAGTGACGAAGCCATGCGGGTGGCGGCATCATTGGCGGTTAATAGCAAGCATCCTTTATCGCAAGCCATTGTCAAAGCTGCCGAGGGCCGCGGCTTAAAATATAGTGCAAATGGCAATGTGACTGAGGAAATTGGGCAAGGTTTGTATGACGAAAAAAGCCAGATCAAACTCGGCAAAAGAAATTATGCCGCCCCCGAATCGATGTCGATTAAGAATGACGTACAGGCTGAGTTTTATTTGAGCATACAGGCGCAAACACCTATAAGGTTTGCCTTTGAAGATGGCTTGCGGCCAGATGCCAAAGTGACGGTCGAAAAGTTTAAAAAATCGGGTTTAGAAGTGGTGATATTGTCAGGAGATCGCGAAGCAGCAGTTAAAAATGTTGCCGATATATTGCAGATTAAAACCCACAAATCTGGTTTAAGCCCGCAAGATAAATTGGCCTTTGTACAGACCAAACAGGCTGCCGGTAAAAAAATATTTGTGATTGGCGATGGCAGCAATGACGCGCCGGCTTTGATCGCTGCGCATGTATCCATGTCACCGGGTAGCGCCTCTGATGTCAGCCAATTGAGCGCCGATCTTATTTTCCAAAGCCAAAGTTTAAGTGCGGCTTATAAAGTGTGGCAAGTGGCGAAATTCTCGCGCGGCTTGATCAAACAAAATATCGGCTTGGCCATCGCCTATAACATCATCGCCGTGCCAATCGCCATTATGGGCTTGGCCACACCTTTTGTGGCGGCGATTGCCATGTCAACCTCATCAATGATCGTGACGCTCAACGCCTTGCGCCTGCGTTTAAAAGAAGGCGGCCTGTCATGAGCGGTTTGTTATTCCTTATTCCCATAGCCTTATTTTTAGGCCTCATCGGCCTGGCAGGGTTTTTATGGACATTGCGTAACGGGCAATATGATGACATTGACGGCGCATCTGAACGCATACTTGATGACCGATATGATGATAAGCCACAAGACTAATGATATTTACATTTCTTATTAAGTTTGTATTCAGTTATTTTTTTAAACCGCTTATATGATAGGGCATTTTTTTCGTTTGACTTAATGTGCAGCCATAGCTTTTCTGGTTCCGCACCGAGACCAATCATCGTCGAAATTGTTGGGCGCTTGTTTCTTCCAGATAATGGATAATCATCTGAATTAAGCCATTTATAAATCCGTTCAATAATCATTTGATTTTGTAACTTATCCGCGCCCAATCCGATCAAGCAGATATTTTGCATGACAGTAGAAATTAATCGACTTCTATGTTGTGAATCAACTAGTGGTTCAGGGTCGTCATCTTCAAGCAAGTAAAATAGTGTAGGCAACGCCGCATCACCATAATTGGCTAAAAACTTAAAAACATTATAGTTAAACTCGCGATCATATCTGTCTTTTGCCAATTCATTTAACCGTTCAAGGCTTATATTATAAGAGTCTAAAGGCAACTCACCCAAAGCGTTGTTTATATAACGAAGTTCTCTATATTGGCGTGAAATAAATTCTTCCGATTTATCGGGTGTGAAGGCGTTGAGTTTATTGAACAATTGTTGTGCAAATTGCTCCTTATATTGATCATGTTGCGGCAATATTCTTCGCAACGCATTTTTTATGGAATTAAGCATAGGAAAACCATCAATAGACAATAGCTTTAGGGTGAGTTTCACATCAGTTTCATCAGGTTTGAACTGACGAGAAATGCTATCAAAATATAGGTCGTATAATTTACTCAAATTTGCCGTGATGATTTGGTTTTGACCCAAGCTTGCAATAACCTCGGTCTGAAGTTGTTTCGCAAATTTTTGGTCATCGATTTGTAAGTTCAGTCCAAATTCATGGGTCAATAATAATTGTATTGGCGGTTGCCGTAGTTTATTAGGTCCGCCAATGTGGCTAGGTTCTTGCCGAAAATGAAAGGAATAACCGCCCGTTGGTGGCACGAATAAAAATGGGAAAAGCTTATATAAACGAACTTGTGTTGCTTGAAAAACTTTGAGTTTAGTTTCAGCATTGTGGCTATATGCAATGAGTTTGGATGTCGATATATAAGGGTTTTTAAGATATATGGGTATCGGTTCAACCTTGGGTTGGTTTAGTTGAAAAATGGCAAGGTCGGCGGCACGGATTACTTGTTTTTTTGACAATAAACAATCGCCATTTAAAGCCGCGTGCGAAATTAATTTCCTAGGGTCTAACGATATAGAATTGAAGTCCATAAATTTTGGTTTAAATGGTGCGCCCGCTTCGGTCAAATGCGTTTCGGGGCAATTGTCGCGCTGTTCCATCCAATAAACAGTGCCTTCAATGTTTAAACTCAGCGCATCGACAACAAGTTCCGTTTTGGCCATAATCACTTTTTTAACTTGTTTATTGATTAACAAACGTTGGCAGAATTGTTCACACTGGTTTTTAAATCGTGAGTCATTCGTAACCAGCGCGATGCTATCAAGGGATACGGATTTATCGATAGTATTCATGTTGCTTTTGGTTAAATATTGGGCAGTGGCATCAATTTTTCTATTCATTAAAAATGGCGGCAACGTCAAGATCATCAAGCTAAGAAATAAACAAAAAGCATAATGAATGGAGCTGAAAAAATAGCCAAATATTAGCTGGCAGATGCGCGCCAAAATGAGTATAAAAAACAGCCCAGCTGCCACAATGACCAAGAGATAAGTAAGTGCCGCTGCGATTGCACCAAATAGTGAATAAAGAAAAATCCCAATGGGAGTAATTAGTGGTGTGTAGAAAATAAATACAAAAATTCCGAGTATAATTAGGAATTTATCAAATTTCTTAAGCTGCTTTAAAAATCTCATTATGCGTCCTCCGCAAAATAAATTTATGAATTGGACATTATTTTCTCGACATGTGAGATGAGGTAGCTGACGCCGACGACGCCGATATAGGTGCTGTGCTCTAGCAGTTCGGCGCGGTCACCGACGACAATGTCGAACG
>NVUS02000189.1 GCA_002402005.2 OCS116 cluster bacterium
CAGAACGAGCTTTTCACCCGTGCCACCAGCAACATTCAACGCCTACCTGCCGATGCCGGCCGTTGGGCGCCCGAAATGCGCGAGATTGCCCAAACATTTCAGTCCGTCGGCGTGCCCAATGGCTTTCACCTCGCCGCCGCCGAAATGATGCAAATTTTAGACGCCTCACCGTTTGGCAATGAAACCCGCAAAACCCGCGATACATCGCGCAGCGCCAAACAAACCATTCAAGGCCTCACTCCGCATAAATAATGCGCAAGTCTGCCTCTTGGGCAAAAGCCGAAAATTCCCCATCAAAACCACGGTCAGTTATCAGCTTCACCGCACTAGAGAGCCGAAATACATTATAAGTCGCACGGCTGCCAAATTTATCGCCATCCGCCAAAATATATGTATGCTGCGCGCGGCTCACCATACAGCCGTTCAACCGCGCTTCATCGGCATCATAGCTCGACAACCAGCCGTCATCAGCAATCGCACTCGCGCCCAAAAACAATTGATCGAACCACAATTTTTCCATCATCTGTTCAGCCAATGGCCCAACGATAGACATATTCTCCGGCCGAATCCGCCCGCCCAACAAACATACCGAAATTCCGGGTATATGCGCCAATTCCTGCGCCACCGTCAACCCATTGGTAAACACCGTCAACGGCATGCCCATCAATTTAATGCGCCGTGCCAATTGCAGTACCGTCGTGCCAGCATCCAAAAATATCGTGCTGCCGGCCACAATGGTTTCGGCCGCTGCCGAAGCAATCGCCCGCTTGGCCAATAGGTTGGCGCTTTCCCGCGCTCCAAAACCCACTTCACCTTTTGCCCCACTGGCAATTCTGGCCGAGCCATGCAAACGCTCAATCACCCCGGCTTGCTCCATCTCCACCAAATCACGCCGCACCGTCGCCAGTGACGCACCCAACATGTCTGCCAAGGCCTGAACCGGCGTCTGGCCTTTTTCAAACAAATAATTACGGATCATTTCCTGACGATTATTAATCAACCCGACAAGCCTCCGAATAAGCTGCCAATGCAGTGCGAATGGCCGCAATCACCAAGCCTTTTGCATTGATCCCCTCATTGCCCAGAGCCACCTGCGCATATTGCCGTGGCAAATATTGGCTGACCAATGTTTCGGCAATTTCAACTCCATCCAAGGCTTCAAACAGCGTGGCAACCGCTTTCAATGCATCATCATCCGTCCAATAATAGCGAATGCGGTCGCTATAACTATAATGGCGCTGCACATATTTCTCAGCCTCACTGCCTTCATAATAATCCTGCCAATATACTGGTTTATCCAGCATGATCTGTTCCATTTTCGCCGGCAATGTGCCAGCCGCATAACCTTCACAAATGATGCCGGCAATTTGGTCAAGCCCATAATAAGCTTCACGCAAAGCAAAGGTCAGGCCCGGGCCAACTTTTAAAATGGCAAACCCGCCCGCCACCAATTCACTCAACGCTTGCGTGGTTTGATAATCCGTAGAATGCGCCTCAAATACAATATTCAGGTTACCTTGACGCCATGCCGATAGTTCTTGCGCGTCAGAAGCTTTAAAATGAATGACGTTGGCATGGCCAAATTCCACCCCCGGCTGCACCACAAGGCCAATAGAACGCGCAAACGCATTCTCCAGCCCCGCCGCTGCAAACGCTGCCTGATGTAGCGACAATGTTTCAACTGCACTGGTTGGCGTGGTCACCTCCAACACATCCAATTCTTCAGCCGCCCCACCCGGCACAGGTACTTCCGTACCGATAATATAAGCCGGTGATGGGTGTCCATTGACTAGTGCTGCAACTTCCGCCGCAGCCGCCAATTCAACCGCCCGTTCAGCAATGGTCGCCGCCGGCAATGGGTTTTCATCATCGGCACAAGCCATACTGGCATCCAAATGAATCTTCGAGAAACCCGCCGCCGCATAAGCTGCAGTCATAACAATGGCCTTTGCCATGGCCGGTTTGGCATCCATATTGCGCCACGGGTTTGGCCCCAAATGATCACCCGCAAATAATATCCGCTGTCGTGCAAAGCCAACGCTTGCCGCAATTTTAAGTACAAAATCTTTAAAATCCTGCGGCTGCATGCCGGTATAACCACCATCTTGATTCACCTGGTTACAAGTCGCCTCAATCAGCGCCACAGTGCCGTTTTCAGCCGCTTCAATCAAAGCCGCTTCAATCACGAATGGGTGAGCACTGCATACCGAAGTTATGCCCACTGCCACGCCGTCATTATGTTGCTGCGGCAAATCTAGCAAATATTGTAAAGCTTGGTTCATCATCAATCCTCCAACATCACAACTTTGGTCAAATGGCGCGGCGCTGTCGTATCAATATCATGCGCCAAAGCATAACGCTCACCCAATAATTGCAAAGCTGGCAATATTTCTGCACCGGCTAAATCACCATCACTTTCAACATTCAACGAGACATCTCCTGCCCCACCCAGCCCCAACACCCAAGCACCTTTGGCTTGCAATTCTTTAACCAAAACCGCCTCGTCTTCTGCCGTGTCTGCATGATAAAGCATAATGATCGCTGTGCGCTCATCAACCAAGCTCACCGGCCCATGGCGATATTCGCCGGGGTGAAACGCTTGGGTATAACAAATGGCCATTTCCTGCAATTTGAGCGCGCCTTCCAACGCCACACCATAATTTGCACCACCGCCCAAAAATACAAAATGCGTGCGCGCCGCATAATCAGCAACCGCCACAGCATCAATCGCCGTAACCAACTTTTCAGCACGGGCGGTCAATGTATCATCAATAGTCAGTCCCGCCAAAGCATACCCCGCCAACAACATCAAACTGGCCGAACAGGTCATCACAATGCCTTCTTCGGCATGGGTATCAAATTCAATTTTCACATCAGATGCCGCGCTTAACGATGAGCCCGGCTCACAGGTAATGCCAATCACTTTTTGACCACGCTTCTGGCTGGCCTGTGCCGCTTGCACAGTTTCAGTGGTTTCACCACTGCGCGACAAAGCAATCACTTCCACATCACTCATTTGGCTGGGCACATAAGCTTGCGGGCGCACAATCCATTCACCGGCTGGCACACCAATGGCGCGAAACCCAGCGGCATTTAACCCAGCGGCAACCGAAAGCGCCAAATTGTAAGACGTGCCGCAACCAACAACCACCCGCAAAGGTGCTCTGTCACTTAGTTTGGCTGGCATGCCTGCCTTTGTCCAAAATTCAAATTGACCAAAAATACTGTTTAAAGTCGGGTTCATACAAAGTCCTCATATATTTGTCGCTATTGAACAACATTATATGAGGCTAAAAATCAATGTCAATCAAATATATGATTGACATTGATCGTTTTAAGTAATTTGCTTGATGATACCGGGGATTTCGCTCAACTGATCAAACAATATATCCGCACCGGCTTGCTTCAATTTCTGCTCATAACCATCATAACAATGCGACGCGCCATAAAACCCAATGACCGACATTTTGGCATCCACCGCAGCTTTGATACCATGGGCGCTGTCCTCAATCACCAAACACTCAGCTGGCGATACGTCATGCTGCTGAGCTGCATGTAAATATAAGTCTGGTGCTGGCTTAGGCTTAGGCACCATAGAGCCAACATATAATCTATCTTCACTAAAAAAGCGGTTCAACTTGGTGATTTCTAACTTGTCTTTTAAGCTCGAAAATCGGCTATTAGACCCAATACATAACGGCAATTCAAGACTAGCCAACATATCCACCGCGCCGGGCAATGGCGTCAATCTGTCATAATAAGCCAAACGCGATTTCTCTTTAATCACTTTTAAAAACTCATCAACGTGCGCCTCGCCAACATCCTCGGCCAAATGCGCCCGCATCACAGTGTCATGCATACCCACAAAACGTCTTAATGTAGTATCCAAATCCGTCTGCACCCCGTGCAAGTGCAACTCTTGGGTGGTCACTTGTCCGGCAATATATTCACTGTCAACCAGCACACCATCAAAATCAAAAATTATAAGTTTAATTGTCATTTCAGCCACATATAACGAGTTCAGGAGGTTTTTCAGTTACATCACGCATAAG
>NVUS02000019.1 GCA_002402005.2 OCS116 cluster bacterium
TAAGCGCTTAATGGTATCGCCAACACTCGGGTTGGAGAAACGGTCTTTCACCTGATCGAAATATTCAGCGAAATCCACGCCGTCAATTTCTGGAACTGACGGAATAATCTCTTCATTTTCAAGCTTGGTCAGATATAGACTGATCAATGGTTCTGACATGGCTTGGTCTACCATTTGAATGTCCATCAAACCAGCAGGGTAAGCGATGGCGGCATGGCCACCGTTTAAAATGCTTAATTTCATGGCTTCATATGGCTCGACATTGTCTACAAATGTCACGTCGACTTTTTCAAGTTCAGGCCGGCCAGCGGTAAAGTTATCTTCAAGCACCCATTGGCGGAACGGCTCACAAACTACCGGCCAATTGTCGTTAACGCCAAATTCGGTTTCGACCAATTTACACTCATTCTCGGTGGTGGCGGGGGTGATGCGGTCGACCATGCCATTGGGAAAGGCGACCGATTTTTTAACCCATTGTGCCAGTTCATCACTGACCAATTCAGCAAGGCCAATCACCGCATCTGCGGTGACGTGGCCATTGCCAGGGAGGTTATCACATGACATGACCGTGAACGGCACAATGCCTTGTTCACGACGCATGATCAGGCCCGCCAGGATGAGTCCAAATACTGTTTTAGGGGTATCAATATGTTCGGCATCCCAAATAATATCTGGGTCTTGTGCATTAAATTTTCCGGATGCGGCATCGATATAATAGCCACCTTCGGTGATGGTCATCGACACGATGCGAATTTCGGGGTTGCTAAGCGTTGATAATATACCATCGGTATCACCGGGTTGGATATAATCGATCATTGCGCCGGTGACGCTGGCGGTCATTATGTCGGCTTCGCGTTCAACAACTGTAGATAGCCAGTCTTGTGCGGCTAGTTTTTGTTGAATGTGTATATCGGCTTCACGCACGCTGGCGCCAATAATGCCCCAGTCATGGCTGATGCCGAGTGAAAATAATTCGTCTAAATAAACCGCTTGATGAGCACGGTGAAAATTACCAATGCCAAAGTGCAATATACCTGCAGTGATTTGGTCGCGTTGGTATTTGGGCGTTTTAACTTTACTATCAAGTTCGCTCAATTTATCGAGCGTTAGCCGGTCAGTCATACATTCTTCCTCTATCGCCATAGACTGCCGCTTTCTTTTGGGGAGGAAGCGGCAGATCTATGTCTTTTTATACAAAACCAAATGGTCTATCTCTATTTAAAGTGATAAGCCGTCAGCACCAAAGCGATAAATTTTATCGGTATTGGGGCTCACATATACTGTGTCGCCATAATTTATATTCAGCTCACCATCACTGCGGGTGACAAAGGTGCCGGCATTTTCGGTCTTTACATGTAAGAATGTATCCGCACCCAAATGTTCAGCCACACTCACCACGCCTTTCCAGCGCCCTTCAGTGGTCGAAACCGTCATATGTTCAGGTCTAAAACCAATTTCGTGGGCGTTGAATTCTTCAGCGTCTTTACCGGTTGCAAAATTCATTTTTGGTGAGCCGATAAAGCCAGCCACAAATCTATTCACTGGTTTGTTATACAGATCGAGCGGAGAGCCAAATTGTTCAACATCACCAGCTTGTAGCACAACAATCCGGTCAGCCATAGTCATGGCTTCAACTTGGTCATGGGTCACATAAATCATGGTGGTTTTAAGTTCTTTATGCAAATCTGTAATCTCGATGCGCATATTGACCCGCAAGGCGGCATCTAGGTTTGACAATGGCTCGTCAAACAAAAACGCGCTTGGGCTGCGCACAATGGCGCGGCCAATGGCCACCCGCTGGCGTTGACCACCAGACAATAGACCCGGTGTGCGTTCCAGATAATCGGTAAGATTAAGCGATTTTGCAGCGGCTTCTACCTTTTTATCAATTTCAGCCTGGTCCATGCCAGCCATTTTAAGTGGGAATGCGATGTTTTTACGCACCGTCATATGCGGATATAGCGCATAAGACTGGAACACCATAGCCAGCTCGCGCTTGGCAGGTGTGCTGTCAGATACATCGACACCATCAATGATGATTTTGCCGCCAGTTAAATCTTCCAAGCCCGCAATGAGGCGCAATAAGGTGGATTTGCCGCAGCCAGAAGGCCCAACAAATACTACAAATTCACCATCTTTAATGTCCAGATCTACACTTGGTATCACTTCGACATCACCGAAACATTTATTTACTTTTTCTAAAACTATATTACCCATTTTTTTATTCCTTTATAAATCAAAAGATCTTTGCGGCGCACTTATGAAATGGCGCCGAAGGCTGCGCGGTCATAAGACCGCTAGATGCCTTTGCGGCTATTTAACCGCACCAAATGTAAGACCTGTGACCAATTGTTTCTGAGAAAACCAACCCAATACCATTATCGGCCCAATCGCCATGGTTGACGCCGCTGACAATTTAGCGAAGAACAAACCTTGCGGGCTAGAGAATGATGAGATGAACTGAGTTAATGTCGCTGCGTTAGAAGCGGTCAAATTCAGCGTCCAAAACGATTCATTCCATGCCAAAATTAGGTTTAGCAATAAGGTCGATGCAATGCCCGGAAGCGCCATGGGAAGAAGCACATAGACGATTTCCTTCCAAAGCACCGCACCGTCCATTCTTGAGGCTTCAAGAATCTCACTGGGGATTTCTTTGAAATATGTAAACAACATCCAGATGATGATCGGTAAATTAATCAGCATCATAATGATGACCAAACCTGTGCGGGTGTCTAGCAAACCAAAATATTGTAACATCAAATATAAAGGCACCAAAACGCCAACCGGTGGCATCATTTTGGTAGATAGCATCCACATCAGCACATCTTTTGTGTGCTTGGTTGGCGAGAATGCCATTGACCAAGCTGATGGAATGGCCACAACCAAAGCCAGCAGGGTAGACCCACCAGCGATGATGATGGAGTTCATCACAAAACGCATATAGTTTGATTGCTCAATCACATCTTTATAACTCTCAAGAGTTGGTGTGAAAAAGAATTGAGGTGGTGATGCGATGGCACCAACCTCGGTTTTAAAACCGGTTAACATCATCCAAAAGATTGGAAAAAACATCAAACAGCCTAATGTCCACGCGAGTGCGGTAAAACCGACTTTGCGTCCTATTGATACTTTACGTGCCATGATTAAGCCTCCAAGTTTTTACCGACAGCGCGGATTAAGAAAATTGCAACAATATTCGCCAAGATAACGGCAATGATACCGCCAGCAGAAGCACCACCAACATCGAAATGTTGAAGCGCACGACTGAATACCAAATAAGGTAAGTTGGTCGTGTCTGTGCCTGGGCCACCATTGGTGGTCACCTTGATTTCGGCAAAAATACTGAGCAAGAAAATGGTTTCGATAAGGGCGACAACTGTCATAGCACGTGCCAAATGCGGCAAAGTGATATAACGGAATTTAGCAAATGCGCTAGCGCCATCCATATCGGCCGCTTCTTGCTGCTCTTGATCGAGCGATTGCAATGCGGTGAGCAAAATCAGAGTTGCAAATGGCAGCCATTGCCATGTCACAATGATCACGATTGACAATAACGGAATGGTGGCAAAGAAATCGATCGGCGTCCCTCCGAAGAACCGGGCTATTTCTGCAAACATTCCGTAAATTGGATGCATTAACATGTTTTTCCATACCAGCGCTGCCACGGTGGGCATTACAAAGAATGGCGAGATGAATAATATCCTAACGATGCCACGCCCTACAATCGCTTGATTGAGTAGCAATCCAAGCAATACGCCACCAATGATGGTGATCAGTAGAACGCCACCCACCAAAACAATGGTATTGATGATGGCAGCAACAAATGCTGGATCGGTAATAAAGAACTCATAGTTAAACCAGCCGGCAAAGCCTCTTTGATCTGGTTTGAGTAAATTATATCGTTGGAATGAATAGTATATGGCCATTGTCAGTGGGACAATCATCCATATAAAGAGTAATCCTATTGCCGGCAAATTCATAAGCCGCGATAGGGTTTTTGTGTGTTTTGTAGCCATAATCTTCTCCCTTCAAGCGTGAATTATTTTCAACTTTTGCTGAATAATGATTCATCGTTTTAGTATTAAGGCTAGGCCGATAGCTGTGTTAACAATTTGTTAAACATACGGTCTATATAAAAAAACCTGCCTGACATAATGTCAGGCAGGTCATTCTTGGGGTGCTGTTAGTCGATATAACCAGCAGCGCGCATTTCGCGTGTTGCGATGTTTTGAGCTTCAGCTAGTGCTTCTTCTACAGTTTTTGTGCCAGCAATGGCAGCAGAGAACTGTTGAGTGATGCTATCGCCGATGCCGATCCATTCAGGAATGGCAGCAAATTGAACGCCTGTATATGGCACAGGTTTCACTGATGGGTTATTTGCATCAGCGGCTCTGATAGAATCAATAGTTAGCTGAGCAAATGGTGCTGCATCAAGATATGTTTGGTTTTCATATAGTGATGTACGCGTTCCTGGAGGCACTTGAGCCCAACCTTTTACGCCAGCGACAAGCTTGGTATATTCTTTGCTTGTTGCCCATGCGATAAATTCAGCAGCAGCATCTTGCTGAGCTGTACCTGCAGGGATAGCCAAAGTCCAAGTCCAGAACCAACCAGCAGTTTTGCCAAGGCCAGTGTTTGGAGCTAGAGCCCAAGCCATTTTGTCAGCAACAGTTGAATCTGCACCAGTTAGGCCAGAAGCCGCAACTGTAGCGTCCATCCACATGGCACATTTACCTTGTTGGAACAACGCCATGATTTCAGCATAACCGTTAGAAGAAGAACCAGCAGGGCCAGCATCTTTTAGGATATCTACATAGAATTGTAGCGCTTCGTGCCATTCTGGTTGATCAAATTGCGGGTTCCAATCTTCATCAAATAAGCGACCGCCAAATGAGTTGACTGTAGCTGGAAGAACAGCACCTAGCTGACCCCAACCTGGTAGACCACGAAGACAGATACCATTGATACCTTTTTCACGATCAGTCATTTTACGAGCGGCTTCGCCAATAAATTCCCATGTTGGTGCGTTTGGCATTGTAAGGCCAGCAGCTTCAACAAGGTCTTTACGATAATGAAGCATTGAGCTTTCAGCATAGAAAGGCGCAGCATAAAGCTTGCCATCTACAGACAGAGCGTCTGCAACTGAAGGCACAAGATCGTTTGCATCATAAGCTTCATCTTCTTGAAGTTTTGTGAGTGGAACGAGCCAACCTCTGTTTGCCCAAATCGGTACTTCGTAAGCACCAATAATCATAACGTCAAATTGACCACCTTTGGTGGCAATGTCTGTTGTTACGCGTTGGCGAAGTGTATTTTCGTCAAGCACAACCCATTCAAGTTCAATACCTGGATGACTTTTGGTAAAGTCGTCAGCTAGACCCTTCATGGTAACCATGTCGCCATTGTTAACCGTAGCAATGGTAACCGTTTCGGCTTGTGCGGTTGCAAATAATGCGAATGCACTACATGCACCGATAAGCATCGATGATAATTTCATTTTGTAATCTCCCTTTGTGTTTATCGTTAACAATTAAAAAATGAGCAATTGCTAAACGATTGAGCAATTATCCAATTGAAGGGAGACAAAGTCAAGCGTAATTATGTTTCGAAGCTTCAACTTTCGAATATAATTTGGTATGGTAGTTTTATTAATTAATTGAAAACAAAGGGTTTATTTGTTTTTCAACAAGGCAATTGCCATGGCTTCATCGGTGATCAAGCCGTTGATTAGATTGCCTCTAATGGCGGCAGAAACGCCAGGAAGCTTCTTTTCGCCCTTGGCAAGCGCGATGATAAGACAACTTTCGGGCGATGGTAGCGGGCCAGATGCCACCAAATCATTGGTCAAGCCGTCAATCAAAATGCCGTCTTTATCAAATACCCAGCCGCATATTTCGGCCACTGCACCGGCTTTTTGCAAAATTTGCAAGTCTTTGTGCGATACAAACCCGTCCCGATAAATTGGGGCTTCGGCACCCAAATCGCCAATGCCGACAAATGCCACATTGGCTTGTTGGGCTAATTTTAAGGTCGATTGAATGGTCGATTGGGCGTGCAGAAGTATGCGTTCTTCGCGTGAAGAGGCCAGCACGGGGAGCACCATCGGGTAGCTGAAGGCTTTGACTTTATCGGCAGCGGCAAAAATAACGCTGTAAAAGGTGGCCGCGCCGTCGGGCATAAGATTACCCGCTAACGAAATGATTTTGTGCTGTGGACAATTCATTTTGGGCAAAAGATCAATAGTGGCTTTGAGCGTTTGGCCGGTGCCAATGCCGATAATTTGCGGTTCTTGGCGCTTTAAGCGGTTTTCAAGCTCATAGGCAGCCGCGCCGGCGATTCCTGTGGTGGTCGAGTTGGACAAAGGATCGTCCGGTACAATTTCGACATATTTCAAACCAAATTCATCGCGTAATTGTTGGCCAAGCTGTTGGCAGCGGGCAATCGGGTGGTCGACTCGCACTTTAATAATGCCGCTAGACATGGCCAATGAGACCAAGCGCTGCGCGGTTTGACGCGAGACGCCCATAATTTGGGCGATTTCGTCTTGGCGTTTGTCGGCGACATAATAAAGCCATCCGGCACGCGCTGCGTCATCGAGGCGTTTATTGCCGTCTTCACTACTGCTAAAATTTTGATTCTTTGAGGTTTTGGACAATTATATCTCTTATTTCTCTCAATTATTTGCTTGATTTTGTAATTTGAATATTCGGCGTTACCTTAAGCATTTCAGCATTTTTGTCTAGATTTTTTTACCAAATTGGCACCATAGTTGGATAAAGTCCGGCCAATTGTGGAAGGTCTGACTGGGTTTGCAGTCGGCTGTTATGGCCAATTCTGTGCCGGCCAAATGGCTGCCACCCGCATAATGCCATACCGGAATTTTGGCGTTTAACGCGGCTTTTATACCGGGCAAGCTATCTTCAATCACCAAGCAATTGGCGGGGTCAACGCCCATGGTTTTTGCAGCCAATAAAAACAGGTCAGGTGCAGGCTTGCCATGTTTAACTTGTGATGCGGTGAATATACGACCTTCAAAATGTTCAATCAATTTGGTGATTTGTAACGACCTTCCGACCCGCTCCGGGCTGCTGCTGGTGGCGACGCAGGTTTGTATGTCCAATTGTCGCAACATTTGGTCAATGCCGGGTGTTGGTTTTAATTGAGTCTCAAAAGATTGTAACAATTCGTGACGATATTGAGCTTCAAACCCATCGGGTAGGTGAATTTGAAACCGTTGGCCAATCTCGGTGGCGACTTTTTGAAACGAACGGCCGATGAAGTTTTTTTGTATATAGGAAAAATTAATATGCACACCAAGTTCAGCCAGTAAGGCGATGAGTGTATTGGCGCTGAGAATTTCGCTGTCAATAAGCACACCATCACAATCAAATATAATCAAATCTATCGGCGGGTGTGTCATCAGAATCTATGCTGTATTTTCTTCATCAGGGATGCTTTTGTTGATCATGCGTTCCATATTCTCGGTTTTAACGGCTTTTTCCAGCTTAAGCTCACTGACGCGGCGGTTTTCACCTTTGAAATTTGTATCATCAATGCGGCGCCTGTCGGGGCCAAAATAGCGTGGCGTGCGGATGAAGGGACGCGGGTTTTCAATCACCTGAATGATGCGTTGATGTAAATCTTGAGCGCAAATGGGCTTGCGTAAAAATTCGGTAATGCCGACATCGCGGGCATCCGTTACGCGGTAGCGTTCAGAATAAGCGCTGAGCATAACAATGGGCACATAAGGGTTTGGCGTGTCATCAGCGGTGCGCACCATGCGCGCAAATTCGATGCCATCTAGCGTGTCCATCGCATAATCTAGTAAAATAATGTCAACCGGCACATTTCTAAATTCTTCAAACGCTTCGGCCGCATCATGAGCTTCATGAATTTCATGCACACCAAAACCTCGTAATAAGGTTTTGACGATGGAAATCATATAATTATTGTCATCAATTATTAAAAATGATAAATCCGACAAATCGTATTTTTTTGCCATTTCAAACCCTATGGAACCAAAACGAATCTTATTACCATTCTAGGGCGAAATAATTTACGGCGCAATAGCTAGGCTTAAGGGGGCGACAAATTTATCAAGTTATTTTGGTAATTGATCAATAAATCTTATGGAAGATGAGTTTGTGCCTTGCTGTGATGAACTGTAAAGAAATATACATCAAGCTGATTTTTTTGCAGGTTTTCCAAGATTATTTATAATTGTGCTGACGGGAGCGGGCTTATGATACAGATAGCCTTGGCCAAAATCGACACCCAATTCGGTTAGATATTGGGCTTGTTCTTTGGTTTCAATTTGTTCGGCGACAATTTCCATATTCATTGATTTGCACAGATTGATCATGGCTTTTAAGATTTTGTCTTCGCGGCCATATTTCATCGATTCGCGAATGTATGAACCATCAATTTTAACAATATCAACATCTAACATGCGTAGATAATTTAAAGATGCTGCGCCAGCACCAAAGTCATCAATGCACAATTTAACGCCCTTGGAGCGGATGTTTTTAAAGAAATCATTGGTCTTTTTAAGCGATTCGATTTCGGCTGATTCGGTAATTTCAATCAGCAAACGTTTGGGATAACGTAATTTTTCGATGATTAATTTTAGCATTTTAAAGCAAAAATCAGCCCGGGCGATTGATGCGCCAGAAATGTTGACCGCCAATGAAAACCGTGGGTAATTTGGAGTTTCGTTAATCCAATTGATGGCTTGTTCGAGCACAATTAAATCTAACTCATGGATGATGCCAACTTTTTCGGCAAATACCAAACGTTGGAACGGGCTGACATTTTCTTCAAACCGCATTAGCAATTCGTGATGATGCACTTGGCCGGTTTTGATGTTGACAATTTCTTGCGCCACATAACCAATTTGGTTTTTCTTGATGACGTTTTTAAACCATTTAATCTGCTCGACCGTATTGGTGATTTGTGAGTTGACTTGTTTTTCAAAACTCACCCCTCTGCCATCACTAAATTGCGTATCAGAAACATATTGGTTGATGGTATAAGCCAGCGCCCGAGACATATCGCCAGGGTCGACATTCTTGTCGATCTCAATGGTTGATGCGCCAATTTGAACACTGGTGCCATCTTCATCATATTCTTTAGAAATATTGCGAATTTCTTGGGTGATTTTGTCGCTGCCCATGGCATCTTCGTGGATGACGCTAAAGCTATTGCTGTTCAGGTTAGCGGCGCTGTCACCAATGGATACAGCGCGTAAAAAAGATGCGGCTTTGTTTTTAAATTCGTTGGCATTTTTGCTACCCATGCGCTTGTCTAGTTCATCTTCATCAGGCATGTTTATCATGGTCAGGCTGACATCAAGGCCGCTATTTTGCGCGCTGTTAATGGTGGCTTCAGCCATGGTAAAAAAGGCATCTTTGGTCAGAAGACCGGTTTCGTCATCTCGTGTCGGGTCACTTAAGCCAATGGCGAACGGATCAAGATTATTCATCACTACATTTATTTTGCCGCTGTCGCTGGGCATTTTAAAGATAGATATTTGAACCGGAACTTTAATGTCGTTTTTAAGAGTGTGAATTTTAATCGGGCCGCGGCGTTCGCCGACTTTAATGTTGTCGAATAAAAAAGTCAGCATGATTTTATCGGCATTGACAACAAAATTATTTAAGGGTTGTTTGATGACTTTTTGAACCGGCATGCCCAATAGGTTGTGGCTTGCGCCCATGCAGAATTGAATGCAGCCTTGTTCGTCTAATTCAATTAGCAGATCAGCAGCAGCAAAGGAAAACCCCATGAACCGGTCTCTTTGTAATTTTATTTCATTCGCCATAGCCTAAACCTAAAATCACATCATCCCCCTAATAGATAGGTAGATAATAGTTGCATAGAGCTAATGAAACATTAATAGAATGGTCTAAACCTTTGGAATTAAATTAATTATTACTTACGCTTTAATTTGCTTGTTTAAGTCTTTGTTTTGTATTGTTGGGAATATTTATTTATCATACTTAAGTATATGCTGAAATATATGCTAGGCATTTCGCTGAATGTAAGTGGGGTTAAGTTTAAATAAATGACGGTGTTGGTGAGCAAAATTGGCAATATGCAATAAAGCTTGTTGGAAAAACCAGCTTTATCTTGACATCGGCTTCATTGACACCTATTTTCGCGACAAATTAATTGTAATGACATGTGATGCGATAATTGATCATGTGTTTTTTAGTTCTGTAAGGAAGTTTAAAATGAAGATCAAAAATTCGATCAAATCACTTCGCGGTCGTCACCGTGATTGCCGTGTGGTTCGCCGTCGCGGTCGCTTATATGTGATTAACAAAACAAACCCACGCTTTAAAGCGCGTCAAGGTTGATACGTCAACTTTGAATTTGTACAATAATTAAAAAAGAATCAGTTTGTCTGGTTCTTTTTTTTTGAACTTTTTAATAAAAAAAAGATGGCTCAGAAAACTGAACCATCTTGATTTTTTATATATATTATAAGCCTAGTCGGCACATTTTCCGTTTTTACCAATGGCCGCAATGCGCAACATATTGGTTGTACCCGGGCGGCCATAAGGTATGCCGGCAGTGATCACAATGTGATCGCCAAATTTTACCAAATCATGCTGATATGCAGTTTCACAAGCGTGATTAATCATATCATTCTCATCATTAAAGCTCTCTACAGGTACGCTATAGATGCCCCAAGTGAGCGACAGGTTGCGCGCTGTAGCTTTGCTAGGTGTGAGCGTTAGAATGCGGTTTTTAGGCCGTTCACGCGACACACGAGCTGCAGTTGCACCTGATTCTGTATAACAAACGATGGCGGCTAAGCTTAAGGTTTCAGCCACAGCATATACAGCGGCACTAATCGCATCGGCGGAAGTTGAATCAGCTTCTGTTTGATGCGCATAGATAATGTCAGCATATAGTGGGTCTGTTTCGGCTTCATGCGCAATGTTGCTCATCATGGTAACGGCTTCGACCGGATAAGCACCAGCGGCTGATTCGGCGGATAGCATCACTGCATCAGCACCTTCATATACAGCGGTTGCCACGTCAGACACTTCGGCGCGGGTTGGCATGGGGCTTTCAATCATGCTTTCGAGCATTTGAGTGGCCACAATCACCGGTTTTCCGGCTGTGCGCGAAGCACGAGTGATGAGCTTTTGAATGCCCGGCAATTGCTGGATTGGCAATTCAACACCCAAATCGCCACGCGCAACCATAATGCCGTCGGATGATTTGATAATGTCTTCAATGGCTTCCACAGCTGCAGGTTTTTCAATTTTGGCAATCACTTTGGCTTTGTCACCCACAATGGCTTGCACATCATCAACATCACTGGCGCGTTGCACAAAGCTAAGCGCTATGAAATCAATATCCAATTTAAGCGCTGCTTCCAAATCGGCATCATCTTTTGGGGTCATGGCAGTTACCGGCAACATTGTATCCGGTAGGCTCATGCCTTTGCGGTTAGAGATCACGCAATTATTCATCACTTTGGTGGTGATGACGTTATTCTCAACCTTAGTGGCTTCTAAAATGATACGGCCATCATCTAGCAATAATTTATGGCCGGCTTCCACCGAGCTTAAAATTTCGGGATGCGGCAGATAGACACGAGTGGCATCACCCGGCTCTGGGTTGCCATCAAGTTGGAAGGTCTGGCCTTTTTTAAGCTCAACTTTATCATCGGCAAAAACATCAACCCGTAATTTTGGGCCTTGTAGGTCGACCAAAATACCAATCGGGTGACCGGTTTTTGTTTCGACATTGCGAATGGCAGTGTAAAGCTCATTTAATTTAGCATGGCTTGTGTGGCTCATATTGATGCGGAATGCGTCAGCACCGGCAATGTTCAACTTTTCGATCATCTCTTCGGTATCCGAAGCAGGACCTAAAGTTGCCAATATCTTAATTCTACGATTTCGTTTCATCTGTAACCTATTATTTATCAGGTGTTAGTTTGAGTTCCCAGTTGGTCCAATCGCCCGTGTCTACCTCGGTAAAGCCGGTGCGACGATATCCTCGTAACTCGCAGTCAGCTATACCATTAATGGTAAACTTTTCGTTCTTCGTGCACATAACGGCTTCGCCATCCCAATAGCCGCCTGTGCCTTCTTCAATTGCGTAAACATAATAAAAGCGCGCAAATAAATCGCCTTCTAAAATAGATTCGCATTGATCTGGTTTGATGAGCCACCAGCCCTCGGTGGTCCAACCAGATTTTACTTTATAACCAATCGCGACATTTACATTGCTGCTCACATAGTTGCATATCTTTAAATCGGCAGAGGCGGGTGTTATGAACAACCAGCTCAAGCCTATAATGATGGCAATTTTTTTGAGGTTAAATGCAATATTTAAATGCTTGTATAGTCTATGCATCATTAAATTATATGAGTCGCTTCAGTTTTTGACATTCGTGCAAACATTATAGTAGAAAACAGTGCATATTGATAACATAAAATACAGCTTTAAACAAATCATTCAGCCTTAATTGGTTTCCTGTCGCTTTTGTGTGAAATAATGTTGATGATAATCAAATTTTTAGATGTCATTATTATGACAATGGATGCTATAATTTACGCGAATTTGACCCCATGATGAGTTAGTTAAGAATGACGCAAAACAGTGTTTTAGAAAATGAATCTTTTGAGATTGTTGATGGTGATTTTAACCACGGGTTTTTATTGTTGGCCGATCATGCCAGCCGCGCTATGCCGGCTGAATATGAAAATCTGGGGCTTGATGATGCTCAGCTTGAGCGCCACATTGCTTATGACATTGGGGTGAAGGAATTTACGCTAAGGTTGGCCAAGAAATTGAATGTACCGGCTGTATTGGGTAAGTTTTCGCGGTTGTTGATAGACCCAAACCGCGGTATGTTAGACCCGACTTTGGTGATGCGGGTGTCTGACGGCAAGATTATTGATGGCAATCGCAATATAACTGATGCCGGTAAATTAGAGCGGATCGAACGGTTTTACAAACCATATGACGCTGCCATCACCAGTATGATTGATGAGTTTGAAAGTTTTGAAGTTGCGCCGACTCTATTGGCTGTGCATAGTTTTACACCTTATTGGCGTGGTAACAAACGCCCGACAGAGGTGGGTTTATTGTGGAATGAAGACCAAGCGTTTACCACCCGCATTGTTGATGCTTTGCGCGCCGCAACCGATTATGTTGTGCATGAAAATGAGCCTTACCGCGGTGGTATGCCGGGGGATACGATGGACAGGCACGGTTTGGACAAGGGCTTAGAGCATAGTTTGTTAGAATTGCGCCAAGATTATATGGGTACAGACGCCGGAATAGATGAATGGGTAGATATTTTTGCTGGTATATTGCCGCAAATTGTGAAAAATTACAAAAAATAAAACGGATGGAAATATTATGAGTGAAATGGACGTTGAAGGTTTGAATGATGGCGTGGGTTCATCTGGCGTGGCACGTGACCGGTTGAAAACTTTTATTGAACGTGTTGAGCGTTTGGAAGAAGAGAAAAAAGCCATTACGGATGACATGAAAGAAATTTTTGCCGAAGCCAAAGGTGAAGGTTTTGATGTTAAAGTCATCCGCATGATTATCCGCATTCGCAAACAAGATAGTAATGAGCGGGCGGAGCAAGAAGCGATTCTTGACCTGTATCTTCATGCATTGGGTATGGCTGATTCTTGATATTTGAATGTGTCGTAGAATGCAAGCAGCCCAGTATTGGCAGGAGTGCTACTTAGCATGGGCTGCAAAAAGGCAGTTGGTTGTTGATGCTTTGGAAGTTTGCTTTTTGCTTGGCACTGCGTGCGTTCGCTCCGCTCTCTAGCTAAGCCACTCAGCCGCTGATGGGACGTGAATTCACCACCCAACTTAACCTCATTATGCTTAGTTAGCTCGAGTTTGGCGAGGCTTCGAGTTTCGGTGCGCTCAATAAACTCAGCATTTGTGTTAAATTGTCTGACCATAAATTCAGAATATACGTTTGCCCTTGTGTCCAAGCAAAGGCCATTTCAGTGAGTGCGATTGCGGCCGGCCGGCAACGGTGCACGCCGTAGGTGTGTGCTGCGCACGGACCGAAGGAATGCCTGTGGTGCAAGTGCTAAGAGTGAGCCTTAAGGCGAACGTATAAATGAAGTACCCGAGTGTCGGCAGGAGTGCTACCCAGTATAGGCTGTAAAAAGACAGTTGGCTGGTATTTGATGCTCTGGAAGTTTGCATTTTTGCTTGGCACTGCGTGCGTTCGCTCCGCTCACTAGCTAAGCCACTCAGCCGCTGGTCGGGAGCAAATTCACCACCTCAATCAGCTACATTACGCTTAGTGTGCTCGAGTTTGCCGACGCACTGAGTTTCGGTGTATTCCAGAAATTCTGAGTTTGCAGGGGTGCAGTGCTGAAGAGAGAAGGCTGACAGGCCGCACGAACGTATAAACCAAACATTAGCCTTTACTAAACGGCTTTAAAGTCAAACTCGGATACCCAATCTTCTGAAAACCACCAATAAACCGGTTGGTTCTTTGATTGAGCAATCTATAGGCATCCGTTTCAGACAGACCGATGGAGATCGGGACTTCCAAAAACTCTAGCTTGGGAAAATCCCGTGCCGGAAAGAAGGAAAGATCTTGCTTGGTTGATGTTTTGCTATTGGCGTCATCAGGCAATAAAAATTCTTCTAACGACAGAATGTCACCATCTTCTTCATCGGCGAATATAGAAGCTAATAAAATTTGTTCAGTCAGCAATTCAGGATCGCTTAATGATGGTCTCAGCCTCGGCGCACCGGGTGAGTTGATTGGTTTAGATGGCACAAACGGCTCAAAACTCGGCCGTTTTTCCGGCTTAGGTGCGCTGGCGACAACAATGCGTTTGGGGGCTGTGAGTGTTGATTTTTTACGTGAAGATTTAGAGGCCAATGTAGCGCTGGCGCGAATGGTTTTATAGCCACCACTGGGTTTTCCGCGTTTGAACAGGGCGGTTAACTCGCTTTGTTTCATACGCGGCCAATGGCGCACGCTGCCCACATCAATATGCACAAACGGAATGCGCGAACGTGGGTAATAACCCACACCGCCGGCGCGCTTTAACAGGCCGGCCTCGCGCAAAGTGCGCACCGATACATCGGGAAAGCGTACATCCATGGCAAGACCCCGCATATGATTTGAATTTTTGGCCACACCTTTGGATTTACGCCGCAAGGCGGCGTTGGTTTTGGGCGAGCGATAGCCGGAAATGACTCTGATTTCACGCTTTGAACCTAGATCTCGGTGCAATTCCCACAATACGTCAATTAATTTGGGGCTCATGCGGGTGGCTTCTTTGGCGCGCCAATCCCAAACCACCCGGTTGATTTTTTTCAGTGCGGCGGGCACGTAGCGGCCATTGATTTTATAGGTGACGGTGATTTTTTGGTTGGTATTGATCATTAACAGGCTGATGGTGCGGGTTTCGGCTTGAACTTGCTGTGCGCCCATTTGAATAAAAATAGCTAAACACAGTATAAATACTGTCATCATTTTTGATTTTAGCTGTAAATGACTCATAACTCTATAACTGCCTAATTCAAAGCCCCGCCGTTAAAAGTAAACGAAAGGTTTTGCTTAATGGTTAACAAATACCTGTTAGGTAAGTTTGTTAACCGCCGA
>NVUS02000190.1 GCA_002402005.2 OCS116 cluster bacterium
GCCTGTCAACTCGACCATCAGTGCCATATTTCTGCATTAGACACGCTGCCATACCAATGCTATCAATATACAAAATAAAGAGGGAAATTATGAAACGTCTAGACGCACATCAGCATTTTTGGCAGCTCGCTCGTGACGATTACGATTGGCTCACCCCAGAACTGGGTGTCATCCATCGTGATTTTGTCGCGGATGATTTAAAGCCACTGATCGACAAAGCCAATATTGATGGCACAATCATCGTGCAAGCCGCCTCCAGCGTGGCCGAAACCGAATATATGCTGTCGATTGCCGATCAAAATGATTGGATTTATGGCGTGGTCGGTTGGGTCGATATGTTGGCCGATGATGCCTCAGATGTGATCAAACGCCTTGCCAAAAACCCCAAATTTGTTGGCATCCGCGCCGCCATCGAAGGCAATGATGACCATGAATGGATCTTGCAGCCACAGCTCGCCCCCGCCATTCAAACCCTGATTGATTTGCACTTAACTTTCGATTGCCAAGGCCGCGTCTGGCTGCTTAAAAGCCTGCTAAAATTCTTCAAAACCTACCCAGATTTACGCTGTGTGATCGATCATTGCGCCAAGCCATTAATCAAAGACGGCATCATGCAACCTTGGGCAGATGAGATTGCCGAAATTGCTCAAAATACCAATGTTTTTTGCAAACTCTCCGGCCTGTCCACCGAGGCCGATCATCACAATTGGACACAAGCCGATATTGCACCTTATGCCAAACATGTGCTAAAGCAATTCGGTGCCGAACGGGTTATGTATGGCAGCGATTGGCCGGTGGTCAATCTGGGTGCAGACTATCAATCTTGGTATGAAGCCGTCGTTCATTTCACCAGCGAAATGACTGCAGATGAACAACAAGCCGTATTTGGCGGCACGGCGATGAAATTTTACCTAAGCCGAGGCCTATATGACCTATTCGGGTGATGATTTCTACTGCGATATGGCGTTAAGTGGCAAGGTCGACATCAAAATTGTCGATGAAACCGAACATGTCCTAGCCTTCCATCATACCAGCCCATTTTGGCCAGTGCATATTGTGGTTATCCCCAAAGCGCATGTGCCTAGCTTCACCAATCTGGGCGAACATGATGAAGAGACTTTACTAAACGTCATCCGTATGGCACAAAAAATCGCCAAACAGCTGACAGAAGAACATGGAGCAGCAGCCGTCTTGACCAATCTGGGTACATATCAAGACAGCAAACATCTCCATTTTCATGTCACTTTTGGCGAGCCATTAAACACCAAACCTGAGTAGTTTTTCCGGGTTGCGTATGGAGTAAATGGCGGCAATTTTACCATCCTCATTCAGGTCAAAACAAATAGGTTGAGCCGCGCCATCTTTGTCAATCAATATCATGCCCATTTGACCATTGATCAGGCCAAATTGGATCTGATTTTCATTGATGAAATCATTTTTCTTGGCCAAACCAATAATCATTTTTGCTACCGATTTTGAACCTAAAATTACATTCAATGCTGCACTTATCTTGCCGCCACCATCGGCATAATATTTAACATCTTCCGCCAATTGTGCGCGCAATGCACTCAGGTCACCGGTTTGACTACCGATAGAAAATGCAGCTAACAATTTTTCGAATGTGGCTTGGTTGGGGGCAAAGCGTTTCTCACGTTTGGCCAAATGTTGCCGTGCGCGCGATGCTAATTTTCGACATGTAGATACATTACGCTCCAACACTTCGGCAATCTCGTCAAAGCCAATTTCAAACAGGTCATGCAGCAAATAGGCGGCACGTTCAAGCGGCGTCAATTGCTCCAAAGTCAGCATGATGGCATAGGATATATCAATATTATTTTCCACCGCTTCAACCGCAAATTCGTATTTTTCATCAACCGGTTCGGGCAACCAAGTGCCGATATATTTTTCGCGCTTATGCCGCGCACTTTTAAGCTGGTCAAGGCATAGGCGCGTGGCGATTTTGGTAAAATAAGCAGTGGGATATTCAACATCAGTCCCACCAATTTTGGCAAAGCGCAGCCATGTTTCTTGCACAATGTCTTCACTGTCGCTTATGTTACCAAGCATGCGGTAGGCCAGCGCCATCAGGCGCGGGCGCAACTTTATAAAGGCTTGCTCTGCATCATTCATCCAACAATTCCTTTAACATATCCTGTGGTCTGCGGCAGCTAACCGCTTCGCCTATGCCGCGTTTTAATTTGGGATAATATTGGCCAAAGGTAAATGCATTTGCCAAATCCCACAAGCCCTTTTTACCATATTCTATCTTAACCTCATCTATCAATTCGAGCAGGTCGGCGTCATTTTGATCGACCGCCAAGGCATATTTATAACCCAATAATATCTGCGGCGACATTTTTGCGACATCATCCAAAATCAAATACGCAATCTGTTGTTTTTCAATGCCAGCTTGTTGCGCCATATTGAGGGTCAATTCCAAACACGGGCCGCAACCAGCCAATTTGGCGGCATATATTTTAACTGCATAATAAACATCTATCGGTACCGCCGAAAAATGTTCGGATATGGGTGCTATCAGCGCAAACCGCCATGCTTTCGCCGGATATATCTCGGCCATTTCCAACATATAATCCACGTCATAATTATATTTTTTACCAAAGGCGGCAAAAGCTCTCTTAATTAAAAAAATCATTTTTTCTCCTGTTTTAAAATAATCAAACAAAATGCCAACGCCGGCAAGATGATTAGCCCGCTGTCGCGCAAAATTTCAATGCCTGAAAAATGCCCGTCAAAAAATTCAACGGCATGCAAAATACCGTGCCCACCGATGAATATTATCGGCGTGTAATGTTTAAACCGTGGCCACAAAGCCCAAAGTGAAGCCGCGCAAAAAGCCAACCCAATATCGCGGATAAAATGAACATTCATTGCGCCGCTATGCGCAGCACCGGGCGTGATGCGATACCAAATTTCAGGTATTGTCAGCATCAAAAGCCCGTTCAGTAGATAAAAGACGCCTAATATTTTAAGTGTAATTTTCATAATTTTCCTTGGTTAAAAATTGTCGATATATATGAAACGAGCCAGAAACAAATGTGTGACAAAGAAAATTATTTTTATATTGCAATATTTTGCATTTTAATGCATGTTTTTGCATGGATGGGAAATTTTATGGATCAATTGGACTTAAACAACCCCGATACGCGCCAACTTATTTTAAAAGATAAGCTCAAAAATAGCGCACCTTTGGTGGCGGCCGACATTGCGGCAGAATTTGGCATATCGGTCGATACAGTGCGGCGCGATTTAATCGCACTCGAACAACAAGGCCTGTTAAAACGCGTCAAAGGCGGTGCATTGCCACTGTTGCCACCGGTTAAATCACTGGTTCAGCGTATGCTATATAAAAGTTGGCTCGGCAATATAGCTCCGCAAATAGAGCGGTTACTACAAAATAAACACACCATTTTTATGGATGGCGGTACATCGGTTGCCGAGTTTGCCCGCCAATTGCCGCACCAATATCAAGGCTTGGTCATCACTCCATCGCCCATTATCGCCACTATTTTGTTAGAAGCACAGATTGAAACATTGCTCATCGGCGGCCGCATAAAACCATCCGGCGGCATCGCCATCGGCGCCAAAACCGTGCAAGACATTGCAAATTGCACGGCAGATATATGTATATTGGGTGCATGTGCACTAGATGTCGAATTCGGCCTAGGCGCAGATGACAAAGATGAGGCCGATGTCAAACAGCAAATGGCCATGAGCGCCGGCCAAACCGTTATATTGGCCGAAGC
>NVUS02000191.1 GCA_002402005.2 OCS116 cluster bacterium
GAAGAGTTTTTGAATATGGAAAGATCCTTATAAATATGTTCGGAAATGACGACAATAATCAAGGAACTGAGGCGCTTACGCCTCAGTTTTTGCTTGAGGCTTATGCTTCGGGTTATTTTCCAATGGCTGATGATGCCAATGCTGACGAATTGTTTTGGCTATCCCCCGATATGCGTGGCGTGATGCCGTTAGATGGTTTGCACGTTTCAAAATCTTTAGCCAAATGTATTAAAAACCATGATTTTGACATTCGTTTTGACACAGCCTTTGTGAATGTGATGACGGCCTGTGCCGAACCGACTGCTGACCGGCCACAAACGTGGATTAATGACGAGATTATCAACTTATATTCTGAGCTGTTTCTAATGGGTTTGGCACATAGTGTCGAAATCTGGAATGGTGATAAATTGGTTGGCGGCTTATATGGTGTGCAACTTGGGGCAGTATTTTTTGGTGAAAGTATGTTTTCGCGCGAGACCAATGCCAGTAAAATTGCCTTTGTGCATTTGGTCAAACGGTTGAAATTTGGCGGTTTTAAATTGCTGGATACGCAATTCACCACTCAACATTTAGAAAATTTTGGGGTAATTGAAATTCCAAAAACTGACTATTTGGTGCAGCTGGATGAAGCTTTGCATCATGTTGGTGATTTTGAAAAATTTCCCACCGACGGCAATTTACTCGCCGACATTTAACAGCTTAAATGCCAAACTATTCCGATGCGGCGCGTTTACAATCGGTAAGCCATATGTCGTAAACGGGATGCTCCACGGCATGCAAACCGGGGCTTGAGGCAAACATCCAACCGGTAAAAATACGTTTTCTTTCGGTCTCATCAGTGGAGACCTCGTCTATCTCGATGAAAGATGTGGTTTGTGGGCGCTCGGTTGCCGAACGCGAATAACATACTCTTGGTGTGACCTCGAATACGCCAAATTTTACGGTTTCATTGATGGGGATTTCAATGGTCTGAATGATGGCGGTGACTTTTTCCAACGCGCTGAACACTGCAATCTCGTTTTCGATACGTTCAGCCTGTGCTGCACCCGCCGCAAATGTAAAAATTGCGATTGTAAAAATTCTGAAAAAAATCACTGATATTGCTTTCTCAATAATAGCCATAATCCATCTCTTATCTGAAATTATGATGGCAAATATAAGGCTGAAATGAGTTATTTTTCAGGAGACCAAGCGTCATAATCGCCAGACACTTTGGCGCGGCTGCCGCCAGTCAAAAGTGAGCCTTGCGGGCGATAGGCGCGTGTTGTGCCGGTCATATTGGCTTCGGGAGTTACATCTTCCCAAGGCTTGGCTTCATATTCTTCTTCTGAAGGTGGCGTATCGACCGTGTGATGCAACCAAGCATGCCAACCCGGTGGTACGCGTGTGGCTTCGACATAACCATTATAGGTTACCCAGCGTTTGGGGCCAGATTTTTGCTTGTAATATTGATTGCCAAGGTGATCCTCGCCGACTTTTACACCATATTTATATGTAAAGAAACGTGTGCCGATGGTTTGGCCATTCCACCAAGTGAAAATTTCAGTTAAAATACCCATAATAGCTTTCAATATCTAAATTATATCAAGCGAATCCAACGCTTCACATGATCAATATAGGCTATATCTGTTTTTGTGTAAATTGAATAGATTTTTTATAATCAAAAAGAATGGCAATGCCTAGAGGAAATGCGCATTGAAATCTTGAGCGAACAAATCTTCTTCTTCGACTTCCAACTGAATTTTTTTCTTCTTTTCTTTCAATTCATTTAGATTCACATCATTTTTAACCAAACGGCTTAAAAAGCCCGGGTCATAAACCAATTTGTCTTGGGTTTTGGGTTTGGTATATTTTGCAGAACCATCAATGATGACCCGACCAGCTTCGACAATGTAAGCGCGGGTGTCGGCCAATATGTTTTCAAGTCTTTGCTTTAGAATAACCGGTGACAGAGGTTTGACCACAATGGCTGATGCACCATATTTGTTAAATTCCAATACGATGCGGCGCGAGGCATGGCCGGTCGACATCAACACCGGCGTAAAACAAGCCGGAGCCATATCCACTTGCCTGATCCATCTTAGAAAGGCCAAACCATTATTATATTTGTCATTGCCATTGAGAATAAAGTCGCAAATGATCAAATCGGGTTGCTCAGTTTTTACGATTTCTTTGGCATCTTCGACATTGGTGGCAAAAGAGATGTTCTTAACATCGAAATTGCCCAGAATATGTTTGTAAATTTTAACCATTGACATATTGTCTTCTAATATCAATATGTTCAACTCATCTATGGTTTTAAATAAAGCGTTATGTTTTGTCATTAACTACCAACCCCAACTCAAAATGACCGTACTAATTCGTTTAGACTAGCTGATAAAATATAATAAATTGTAAAACTTCTAGAACTAATCCAAATTATGTAGATATACTTTATACGGAGCGCCAATATGACCGACAAAATACCAGAGAAACATCGTTTAGGCCGCATTGCGGGGTTAGATTTTGCGCGGTTTTTGGCCTTTTTTGGCATGATATTGGTCAATTTTAAAATTGTTATGTTGCCCACCACAGCCACGCTTGGCGGCTTAAGCTGGCTTTATGGTGCATTGGAAGGCCGCGCTGCGGCCCTATTTGTTATTTTGGCCGGCATTGGTTTGGGGTTGACGGTTAAAATTGCTCAACTTAATCATACTGGTGGCACGGGCGATTTTACCATCATCACCATTAAACGTGGTTTGTTTTTATTCGCCCTCGGCATGTTGAACGCGGTTATTTTCAGTGCCGATATTTTGCATTATTACGGCATTTATTTTCTGTTCGCTGCTTTTTTAGCGCCGATGAATAGCCGCAATTTAAAAGCCATCATCATTGGCCTACTCATTATGGCCAGCGCGATGTTGCTTGTGCTTAATTTTGATGCTGGTTGGGATTGGGAAAATCATGAATATGAAGGCTTTTTTACAATTGATGGCAGCTTGCGCAATTTGTTTTACAATGGTTGGCATCCGGTTCTCCCTTGGTTAGGGTTTTTGCTGTTTGGGGTGTTGCTTAGCCGCTTAAACCTCACATCAAAACCGTTGCAAATTAAAATGATGGTTGGTGGCTTGGCGATCACACTCATTTGTTACGCTCTGTCCGGCGGCATTGTCAGTGCGTTATTCAACACAAGTGATGAAGAATTGATGGAACTCATTCCGGTGTTTTCAATGAGCCCTGTGCCGGCCACTATACTCTATATGGTCAGCGCATCGGCCACCGCCTGTGCGGTGATCGCCGCATCAATTATATTCACTAAAAAATTTGCGACACTGTCTATTGTAAAGGCCGTTAACATTGCCGGCCGGCAAACCCTTACTCTTTATATAGCACATATATATCTAGGTATGGGCTTGATGGAAATGAGTGGCATGTTGGGCAAAAGCACCATTGGGGTGAGCTTATTGACCTCGATTTTATTTGTATTTGTGGCGGCGATTGCCTGTAATATCTGGGCACAATTTTTTAAAGCAGGCCCGGTAGAAATTGTGATGCGGAAAATTACAGGTTAGCACTTGAAATTAAACGTCGAAATGAGTAATCTCGGCGCAAATATTTAAACTGGATGGATGAAATTATGAGCCTCGAAACTATCATTAATGAAGCGTTTGAAAACCGTGCCGATTACAGCGTAACCACACAAGGTGAAGTGCGCGAAGCCGTGGACGCTGCGCTTGAATTGTTAGACAGTGGCAAAGGCCGTGTGGCTGAAAAAGTTGATGGTGAATGGGTGGTCAACCAATGGCTTAAAAAAGCCGTTCTGTTGTCATTTGTGTTGAATGATATGAAAGTTATTGAAGGTGCGCCAGGTGGCGCAACTTGGTGGGATAAAGTCGACAGCAAGTTTTTGGGCTGGGGCGAGAATCGCTTTCGCGAAGCTGGCTTCCGTGCTGTGCCGGGCGCTATTGTGCGCAAATCAGCATTCATCGCCAAAGGCGCGATCCTGATGCCTTCCTTTGTAAATTTAGGCGCTTATGTGGATGAAGGCACAATGGTTGATGCGTGGGTAACCGTTGGTTCATGCGCGCAAATTGGTAAAAACGTGCATCTATCTGGCGGTGTTGGTATTGGCGGTGTGTTAGAGCCATTGCAAGCTGGCCCAGTGATTATCGAAGACAATTGCTTTATCGGCGCACGTAGTGAAATTGTTGAAGGCGTGCGGGTTGGCGAAGGCGCGGTGATTTCAATGGGTGTATTCATCGGCATGTCAACCAAGATTGTTGACCGCGAAACTGGCGAAATTCACATTGGCTATGTGCCACCATATAGTGTGGTTGTGCCGGGTGCATTGCCAGGCAAAACCATGGGCAACGGCCAACCTGGCCCAAGCCTTTATTGCGCCGTGATTGTGAAAAAAGTAGACGCAAAAACCCGCGCAAAAACCTCAATCAACGACCTATTACGTGACTAAACGAGACATATATGACCAATAATTTGCCAGATGCGCTGTCGCTAACACAAGAACTTGTGCGTGAGGAGACAGTGGTGCCGATCGCTACCCCTGCCCTTGATATTTTGGAGAAGCATCTTGGCAATGCGGGTTTTGCCATCACCAAATTGCCGTTTAGTGAAGACGGATATGACGATACCGATAATCTATATGCCCAAATTGGCAGCGGCACGCCGCATTTATGCTTTGCCGGCCATGTCGATGTGGTACCAACTGGCCCGGTAGATGACTGGTCGCATGCGCCTTTCTCTGGCGACATTGCCGATGGCAAATTATATGGCCGTGGCACGGCAGATATGAAAGGCGGCGTGGCTTGTTTTGCCAGCGCGGCGATGAAATATGTAGCGGAAACCCCTGACTTTAAAGGCACTTTGAGTTTTTTAATCACCGGTGATGAAGAAGCCGTGGCGATTAACGGCACGCCAAAAATGTTAAATTGGCTGAATGAGCAGAATATAAAACTCGACCATTGTATTGTTGGCGAGCCCTCTAACCCATCTTATATGGGTGAAGAAATTAAAGTTGGCCGGCGCGGCAGCATGTTGGGCACGTTGACCATGTATGGCACACAAGGCCATATTGCTTATCCCGAACGAGCAGACAACCCGATGCCACGAGTGGCAGCGGTACTCAATAGATTGTGCAATGATGTTTTGGATGAAGGTACGAACCTGTTTCAACCGAGCAATTTGGAAGTGACCAGCGTCGATGTCGGCAATGAAGCGCATAATATGTTGCCGCAATCGGCACGCATTAAATTTGGCATTCGTTACAATACCTGCCATGATTTTGACAGTTTAGAAGCTTTGCTGAAACAGAAGTTCGACGCCGTGCATGACGAATTTGGCGGGCGCTATGAAGTTGAATATTTTAGATCCGGCGAAGCGTTTTACACCGAGGATAAAATGTTGACACGTTTGGTGAGTGACGCGGTCGAAAAACATGCCGGCAAACGCCCCAAATTATCGACCGCTGGCGGCACATCGGACGCGCGCTTTATCAAGAATCATTGCGCCGTGGTGGAATTTGGTTTGGTTGGCGCGACCATGCATAAGATTGATGAGCATGTCGAAGTGAAGGATATTGCGGTTTTGGCCGA
>NVUS02000192.1 GCA_002402005.2 OCS116 cluster bacterium
ATTGATGCAATCGCCACAATTATACGCGACATTTTTGCTGTGGCTGTTGAGTGAATTGTTTGAAGAATTGCCCGAAGTTGGCGACCCTGACAAACCCAAATTGGTGTTCTTTTTTGATGAAGCGCATTTATTATTTGATGATGCGCCCAAGGCTTTGGTTCAGAAAATTGAACAAGTGGTAAAATTGATTCGCTCTAAAGGTGTGGCGGTGTTTTTTGTGACCCAAAACCCCGCTGATGTGCCTGATGATGTATTGGCGCAATTGAGCAACCGCATTCAACATGCTTTGCGGGCTTACACGCCGCGTGAGCAAAAGGCGGTGAAAGTGGCGGCTGAAACCTTCCGCAACAATCCCGATTTTGATGTTTATGAAGCCATTATGGAGTTGGGCGTGGGAGAAGCTTTGGTTTCGACCTTGGATGAAAAGGGTGTGCCCTCTGTGGTGCAACGCACTTTAATCAGACCGCCATCTAGCCGTATGGGATCGATTAGTGCGGACGAGCGTCGCAACATCATTGAAAATAGCCATGTTTATGGCAAATATGAAGACTTGATTGATCGTGAATCGGCTTATGAAATATTTAAAGGTCGTGCTGTGGCGCGGGTGACTGCCGAAGAGGCAGCCTTAAAAGCTGAATTGGCGATTAAGGAAGCCGTTATATTGGCGAGGGCTGAAGCCAAAGCTGAAAAGGACGCGGCAAAGGCGGCGAAATTGGCAGAGAAAGCTGCGGTGGCTGCGGCAAAAGCAGAGGTGCAAGAGAAAAAAGCCAATCGCGGGTTTTTTGATGATTTATTGGGTGGGGCTAAAGGCTCTAAACGCCAAGGTTATGGCGAAACGGTCGCAAAATCTGTATTGCGCTCGGTTTCGACCCGTTTGGCCGGCGCGTTGGTGCGCGGCATATTAGGCAGCCTTAAAAAGGGTTTTTAAATTGAAAACATCAATTTAATTTGTTGGACTTAGATGAAGAAAAAACCTAATGAGGATGAGAATTCTTGTTAGGTTTTTTTATGGATGATTTTAGACGCGGTGTGTTAGATAGCCTTGGTTTGGGCAGCACAGCAGCGATATTTGCCACTATATTTGGCGCGGCGGCCGTGGCGCAAGGCGTGGAATTTATGGAAGCCATGGCGTTGAGCGCATTTGTATTTGCCGGCAGTGTGCAATTTGCCACCATTTCTATATGGGGGGATACATTGCCGTTTGCGACGGTGATTGTTTCGGGGTTTTTAATTGCCTCGCGTAATATATTTATGGGCATGGCGCTTGGGCATGTATTTGTGGGCCAACCGACTTGGCAAAAATATCTTAAAATATTTTTTTATACCGATGTTAGTTATGTTCTGGGCATGAAAGCCGACCATATTAAAAATAAGTTTGCCTATATATGTGGTGTTGGCGCCTTGGTTTATAGCTTTTGGATGATCGGCACATTTGTTGGTTTACTGATTGCTGAAAGCCTACAAAAATCGGTGGTGGATAGCCTTGCTTATGCCGGCATTATGTATTTGGGCATGTTGGTGATTATGCTGATGAAAGCCAAAGATGGTTTTAAAGTGCCGATAGTTTTGGCGGCGATAACTATATTGGTTTTATATTGGCTGGGTGTTGAGCAATTTGTGATTATGCTGGGCAGTGTATTGGTGGGTGGCGTGAGCAACTTATGGCTCGAATTGAGGAGCCGTAAAAATGGTTGAACCTTGGATTGTTTTGGTGGCTTTGCCGATTGTGCTTTATTTTACCCGTGCTATTGGTGTGGTTTTATCTAGCTATGTGGCGGAGGATTCGCCGTATCGCTCGACCTTATTGATATTGCCGATATGCGCGATGATGGCGTTTTTTATACCCGGAGCGCTGAAAGGTAGCTTATTGGAGCAGGCTATGTTGGTGGTGTTTTTGGTGGTATTTTGGTTTACCAACAATTCGATTGTCTCGATGGTGGTTGGCATTGGTGGTTTGTTGGCTGCGAAGTTTTTGCTTTAGACATAAAAAAAGCCCCACATGATGCGGGGCTTTTAGACATTGTATTTTGATGCTTAAGATGCGTTGCCGAACAATTCAGCTACATATTCCCAATTGATCATATTGTCGAAATAAGCTTCGAGATATTTAGGGCGGGCATTGCGGTAATCGATGTAATAGCTATGCTCCCATACATCACAACCCAATAATGGAGTTTGGTTAAAGCATAATGGGTTTTCGCCATTTGCGGTTTTGGTCACTTCTAGTTTGCCATCGGCATTTTGAACCAACCAGCACCAGCCAGAACCAAATTGTGTGGCACCTGAGGTTAAGAAAGCATCGCGAAGGGCGGCTACAGAGCCAAGGTCTTCGATGATTTTGGCTTCAAGTTCGCCGGGGATAGAGCCGCCGCCGTCTTTTTTCATCCAATTCCAGAAATGCATATGGTTATAATGTTGGGCAGCGTTGTTAAACAAGCCAGCTTTTGCAGCATCGCCATAGGTGGCTTTGATGATGTCTTCTAATGACTTATCTTCAAGGCCGGAACCAGCTAGCAAATTATTGCCGTTGGTTACATATGCATTGTGATGTTTGTCATGATGAAATTCCAGCGTTTCTGCTGACATATATGGGTCTAATGCATCATATGCATAAGGTAGGACTGGTAATTCAAATGCCATTTAAGCCTCCGATTATAATTTGATTTATATCAAGCGCATCTTATAGTCTTATATAAAAAATTTCAAGTCAGCTTATCTGATAAGTTAGTCAAAATTAATGATGGGATGGGCAATGGCCGATTTAATGAAAGACAGTTTGAACCTTGTTGCGGTTGAGAAAATTGCCACAAACCTAAAATATGCCTGGGCCGCCTTTGATGCCGACGGCTTTGTGGCGGCGGGCATGGACGGGCTTGACGCGTTAGAATTAAAGGCGCGGGTTTTGCATTTAATTGCCGTAATGCATGCGCATTTGCCGGCTGATTTTATCGAGACAGCCGATATTTTAATGGCGGCGGGACAGAATTGGCACAAGGCAGATGATGGCGATAGTTTTAGCGTTTTTGCCATCTGGCCGTTGATTGATTATGTGGGAGTGCACGGGCTTGAGCAACCGGAAAAAGCTTTGGATGCGCTTGAGGTTTTGACACCGCATTTCTCGGCTGAATTTGCCATCCGGCCATTTATTAATGAGCATTTTGAGGTGACCTATAAACGGTTGAATGAATGGGTGAGCCATGAGGATGAGCATTTAAGGCGGTTGGTGAGTGAGGGCATTCGGCCGCGTTTGCCATGGGGTTTGCAGTTGAAACAATTTATTGCTGACCCGGTTATGGTGGTGACATTGCTTGAGCAGCTTAAAGATGATGAGGCGGAATATGTGCGCCGCTCAGTGGCCAATAATTTGAACGACATATCCAAAGACCATCCGGAATTGGTGGTCAATATATGTAAAAAATGGCTAAAAGGGGCGCCTAAAAACAAACGTAAAAACCGCGATTGGATTGCCCGGCATGCAACGAGAAGTTTGGTCAAGCAGGGTTATCCGCCGGTATTTGGTCTGTTGGGTTACAGTGAGGATTTGGACATTGTTGTTGAGAATTTGCGGTTGGAGAATGAACAGATAAAAATGGGTGAGGTGCTTAAATTTAACTTTGAGCTAAATTCAAATAAAGATCAGAAATTTGTATTGGATTTTGCCATTCATTTTATGAAATCCAATGGCAAAATGGCGGCCAAAATGTTTAAGTTGAAAAACATCAATATGAAACAAGGCGAGAAAATAGCCATTGAAAAGCAACAATGGTTTAAGCCCATTTCGACCCGAAAATATTATGCCGGGCAACATAGGCTTGAGATATTTTTAAATGGCGAAAAATATCAAGAGGTTTATTTTTTATTAGAAGTTTGACTTCATAATGATAAATCCGACCTTAATAAATATGAAATAGTAATGATGGCAGAAAATATTGAAACATTTTTAGAACAATATTTACATTCTCGTGGATTGACGCGCCGGCATCCACATGTCAGGTATGTTCAATTTTTGGAGGCGGATGAATCCGATGATGATCATTTTTCCAACTTGTTGACTGGCCGTGTGAGTGCGGGCTTTCGAGTTAAGAAATGGTATATAGAACAATCTTTTAAATGGGGTGAAGCTGAACATATCATTATCATGACCGATTTTTATGGTGTGGCCAAAGCCTGTGCCAAAATAAAATATGTTGAGACCATTTTATACAAAAATATGACCGAAACCTTGGCCAAGGC
>NVUS02000193.1 GCA_002402005.2 OCS116 cluster bacterium
GCGCTTAAAGCTGCCAATGTGAAAGCAGAGAATTTGAACAGCGTGATTCAGGAATTGCGCAATGGGCGTAGTGCTGACAGTGCCTCGGCCGAAGAAAATTATGAAGCGTTGGAAAAATATGCGCGTGATTTGACTCAAGCCGCACGTGATGGTCAGCTTGACCCGGTGATTGGCCGTGACGAAGAAATTAGACGGACGATACAAGTGTTATCGCGCCGGACGAAGAATAATCCGATATTGATTGGTGAACCCGGTGTGGGTAAAACTGCGATTGCCGAAGGCATGGCGGTGCGTATTATCAATGGTGATGTGCCAGAGAGCATGCGTTCTAAGCGGTTATTGTCTTTAGATATGGGCGCGTTGATTGCTGGGGCGAAATATCGTGGTGAATTTGAGGAACGGCTTAAAGCTGTGCTGGCGGATGTGACTGCTGCCGAAGGTGAGATTATCTTGTTTATTGATGAGATGCACACTTTGGTGGGTGCGGGTAAGGCGGATGGGGCGATGGACGCTTCTAACTTGTTGAAACCTGCTTTGGCGCGTGGTGAGTTGCACTGTATTGGCGCGACGACGTTGGATGAATATCGCAAATATATTGAAAAAGATGCGGCATTGGCGCGGCGCTTTCAGCCAGTGATGATTGATGAGCCGACTGTGGCGGATACGATTTCTATTTTGCGTGGGCTTAAGGATAAATATGAGTTGCATCATGGGATTCGGATTGCTGACCGGGCTTTGGTTTCGGCGGCAACTTTATCTAACCGTTATATAAGTGATCGGTTTTTGCCTGACAAAGCCATTGATTTGATGGACGAGGCGGCGAGCCGGTTGCGGATGCAGGCGGAGAGTAAGCCTGAAGAGCTTGATGAGTTGGATCGAAAGGGGATTCAGTTGAAAATTGAGCGGGAAGCTTTGTTGAAAGAAACTGATGATGCTTCGATTGACCGGCTGGCGCATTTGGAAAAAGAGCTGGCCTCTTTGGAAGATGACAGTGCGGCTTTGACTCAGAAATGGATGCATGAAAAAGAAGGCTTGAATGAGGTAAAACTATTGCAAGAAGAGCTTGAGACTGCGCGTATGCAGTTGGACGTGGCGCAGCGCAATAGCAATTTGGAAGAAGCCTCGAAACTAGCTTATGCCTTGATACCTTCGCTTGAAGCGCGGTTGGCCGAACGGGTTGAAGCGGCGAAAAGTGATGATGTTGAGCGGCTGGTTGAAGAAGTTGTGACGGATGAGCATATTGCGCATATTGTTTCGCGCTGGACGGGGATACCTGTCGACAAGATGTTATCTGGCGAGCGTGATAAGCTTTTGAAAATGGAAGATGCGTTGGCCAAGCGGGTGATTGGGCAGAGTGATGCTGTGACTGCGGTTGCGACTGCTGTACGGCGGGCGCGGGCTGGGTTGAATGATCCTGATAAGCCGATTGGTAGCTTTTTGTTTTTGGGCCCAACTGGTGTGGGTAAAACCGAGCTGGTGAAAGCTTTGGCTAACTTTATGTTTGATGATGACAGTGCGATTTGTCGCTTGGATATGTCTGAATATATGGAGAAACACTCAGTCGCTCGATTGATTGGGGCGCCGCCGGGTTATGTTGGGTATGAAGAAGGTGGTGCGTTGACGGAAGCAGTGCGGCGTCGGCCTTATCAGGTAATTTTGTTTGATGAGATCGAAAAAGCGCATCCTGATGTATTTAATGTTTTGTTGCAAGTGCTTGACGATGGTCGGTTGACTGACGGGCAGGGGCGTGTGGTGGACTTTAAGAATACCATTATTATCCTGACCTCGAATTTGGGTTCGGAATATTTGCTTGCCTCTGGCGGTGATGATGCTGATCTGGTTGAAGCCAAAGTTTTGGATGCAGCAAGGAGTCATTTTAGGCCTGAATTTATTAACCGGCTTGATGAAATTCTGGTATTCCATAGGTTGGAAAAAGACCATATGGGGGCGATTGTTGACATTCAGCTTGGGCGGTTGGCTAATTTGTTGGCTGAGCGTAAGATTGAGTTGAGCTTGAGTGATGAAGCTAAGACCTATTTGGCTGACAAGGGCTATGACCCAGCTTATGGCGCAAGGCCGTTGAAACGGGCTGTGCAGAAATATATTCAGAATCCATTATCTGATTTGATATTGGGTGGTGAGATATTTGATGGGCAGACTGTGCGGGTTGATGTGGCTGATGGTGAACTGACTTTTGGTAACCCAACTTTAAACTAAACGCTTTGCGCGCTTGCTTAGGCCACTTGGTCGCGGGTTGGGAGTAGAGGTACACCCAACCTAACTGCATTATGCGTAGTGAGTTAGAGCTTGGCGAAGCACGGCATTCTGGTGCCGTGCCGCAAACTCCGAATTTCCAGAGCTTAGGCAGGAGTGCTACTCAGTTTGGGCTGTGAAAAGACAGTTGGCTGGTAGTTGAGGCTCTGGAAGTCTGCATTTTTGCTTGGCACTGCGTGCGTTCGCTCCGCTCTCTAGCTAAGCCACTCAGCCGCTGATCGGGAGAAAATTCACCACCCAAATCAACTACATTACGCTTAGTGAGCTAGAGTTTGCCGAAACTCCGAGTTTCGGTGCCCCACAGCAGACACAGCATTTACGACCTGGTGTCACACCGCAAACTCAGCCTTTGCGACTTGGTTCCATACTGCATATCATGGAAAAAGAGTCCGAAGCCGTAGGCTGAGGCAAGGCCGACCGGCCGTCGCCGTTAGGCGTAGCAAGTGATACGGAGTATCGCGCCCGCAGGGGCCCAGCATAAAGCCAGACATAAAAAAAGCCCGCCAAATTGGCGGGCTTTAATTTTATGTCTGAATATTAAGCAGATTCGCTATATTCAATCTCGCCTGAGTTATCTTCTTCGATCTCACGTAGCACATAGCCACGACCCCAAACGGTTTCAATGTAATCATGACCCGTTGCGGCAGAAAGTTTCTTGCGCAATTTGCAAATGAATACGTCAATAATTTTTAGTTCTGGCTCATCCATGCCACCATATAGATGGTTTAAGAACATTTCTTTGGTAAGTGTCGTGCCCTTACGCAAGGAAAGTAGTTCTAGCATTTGATATTCTTTGCCGGTCAAATGGACACGCTGGTTTTCAATTTCAACCGTCTTGGTGTCGAGATTGACCTTAAGATTGCCGGTCGTGATGATTGATTGTGAATGACCTTTAGAGCGCCGCACCACAGCGTGAATGCGAGCAACCAGTTCGTCCTTGTGAAATGGCTTGGTCATATAGTCGTCCGCGCCGAACCCAAGGCCACGGACCTTGTTTTCAATGCCGGAGAGACCGGATAGAATTAATATTGGTGTGTTGATTTTCGCGACACGCAAGGTTTTTAGTACTTCATACCCGCTCATATCGGGCAGGTTGAGGTCAAGCAATATGATGTCGTAATCATAAAGTTTGCCTAAATCTACGCCTTCTTCGCC
>NVUS02000194.1 GCA_002402005.2 OCS116 cluster bacterium
ATTGCTATCCTCAATCCATTGTTTGAATACAGGTTGCAGCCCAATATAAAGTGGACTTTGGCGTATTTGATCAAAGTCCTGCCAAAAAGCCTCAAAATCACCATCTATGTTTACATTCTTCAAAAAACCATCAAAGGTCTGTCCGGCACCTTCCAAATCGGCCACTTGTTCGTGAAAAGCGATATAGGCGGGATGCTGGCCATCATAAACCACAGATATGCCGTCAGTATATTCGGTCACCAAACTAATGCCAGGGTGCGCCATGCTCAGCACGATATAGCCATGACTAGCCAAATTTTGCATCTGCACAGTGTTCTGGGTGGGAAAAGACGCAAAACCATGATTGAATATAATCACCGGATATAGCGCCTCGTCAGTGGCAATTGGTGCTTCTGTATAGGAGTGAGATTTATCACTTGTGGCTAAAAATTCTGGCAAGTTGAATATTTTCACCACTGCAAGTGCTGTTTCTTCCGATTGCATCACATCTCGCGCGCCATCAATAGAGTGTGTAGGATACCAGGCCTTTACATTTAGCTTGCGCAGCCTACCGGTAATGGCTGAACCAAATTCATAATCAAAGCTAGTCGTCCCGACTTTATAGTGACCAGTTGGCGCCATGCCTTTAATCGGGCGCAAATGATTAAAATAAAAATAGCCGCCACCAGCCAATAGTAAAATAAGCAAAACTGCTATAGAAATATAGAAGATTTTCATAATGCCTGCCTCATATTAATTCTAATAGAAATATATCTATTAGATATATAAGAAGTTGGCCAAATTTATCAAGCCTCAATATTATCAAATTATTATGCATTCAAAGCGATCTTTGCTTGACCTTTGGCTATTGTGCTTGTATAAGCCCGTCAATACAGAGTTTAATTTGATGTCTCTATTGCCAGCATATCGCCCAATATAGCCATCCCGAAATGATAAAGAGCTTATATAATGGCAAATACAACATCAGCTAAAAAAGCCATCCGCGTGATGGCCCGCAAAACAGCTATTAACAAAACACGTCGGTCTCGCGTTCGTACATTTATGCGTAAATTGGATGAAGCCATTGCGGCTGGTAATTATGAAACAGCAACCGAAGCATTACGCGCTGCACAAGCAGAAATGATGCGCGCTGCTCAAAAAGGTATTTTTCATAAGAAAACGGCATCACGTAAAATTTCTCGTTTGTCAAAACGTGTGAAAGCATTATCTGCTTAATCAAATTTTATAAAAAGGCCTCGCTAATATTTTAGCGGGGCCTTTTTTTGTGGGCGGCAAAAATATTTACCTAAAATTTATGTAAATATTGGGGTCAATAATATAGTTAATTTTATACATAAATGGTGATAAGTTTTAGCTGCCGTCGGGTCAAAAAACAGAGTCAAATCTGAATCTTAGATGGGTAGAGTTGTTTTCCAAAAGGCTTTGGCTGAATCTATAGACAAATTTCAAGTCAAGCAGATTTTGTATATTTATTTAGGCCTTTTACCCCCTGCCTCTCTTGCAAGGTGCGGCCATTTATGTTTAATATAGCTTCATCATCCTTCGTTGATATACATCAAATAGCCTGATCATTTGGCTGTTCATATATATATCGGTTCGGCTGGTGATTTTAAGATAAGTTGTTGTTTTTAAGGATTATATATGACACTCATATATGCAGATGATTTGACGCCAAACGCGGCTTTCAAATGTCTTCTTGAAGACGCATCAACATATCTTATAGATGTAAGAACAAAAGCCGAGACTATTTTTGTCGGCACGCCTAATTTATCAGACCTGCCAAACGCGGCAGATTTGACGGAAAAATATTGCTTAATTGAATGGCAGTTATTCCCGTCTATGCAAACCAATGATAACTTCATTGCTGAGCTAAGTGCGAAATTAAAGCAATGGCAAGACAAAGATGGCGTTGAGGCCGCAGATAGAAATCTGTTGTTTTTATGTCGCTCAGGGGTACGCAGTGCATATGCTGCTGATGTTGCAACAAAAATGGGATGCAACAAGAGTTATAATATATCTGGCGGCTTTGAAGGCGATGTAGATGATGGGGGCCATCGTTCACATTTGTCAGGTTGGAAATTTACGGGATTACCATGGTCTCAGTGACGATAAATAAAATGTCTCACTTTTGATTTAGGTTATTAAGGATCGGTTATTATGGAAGCAGCAGTCGTTGAGCTAGACAGCAAATGGGAAATCGTACGCGAAGGTTTGCGTAGCGATTTAGGTGAAGATGTGTATTCAAGCTGGTTTACCCGCATGATGCCCGAAAATTTTGACGGGGCCAATCTCACCGTCTCTGTACCAACACGTTTTTTACGTTCTTGGATTCAAAATCATTATCGTGACACCCTGCTTGAAGGGTGGAAAAAAGAAATTACCAACCTAGCACGGGTTGATATTTTGGTGCGCACATGCTCCACACGTCAAGCACCCAAACCAAATAATAATTTGCAGATCGCCCAGCAAAATGAGCTGGACGGCAAAGCCTCTGGGCAAGATTGGGGCCAAAGAATGGGCGGCCTTAAAGGTTTTGGCGGCATGCCTGGCCAAGCTATGGGTGGCCGCGCGATGGGCGATGTGATGATGGGTAGCCGTCGTGGCCATATGGTCGATCCACGCCAATGCTTTGATACATTTGTAGTTGGCGATAGCAATGCTTTGGCCTTCCAAGCGGCAAAACGCGTAGCCGATGGTATGCCCAATGAATTTGGCGGCTATCGTCCATTATTCATCTATGGTGGCCCGGGGCTTGGTAAAACCCATTTACTCAACGCCGTGCGCCAACAAATCATGATTAAATATCCTGAACGTAGAATGCTTTACCTGACGGCCGAAGAATTTATCGTACAATTTGTCAACGCGCTCAAAGCCCGCGACACTATGGCATTTAAAGAAAAATTACGCAGTGTTGATCTGTTATTAATCGATGATTTACAATTCTTGCAGGGCGATAAAGTGCAAGAAGAGTTTGACCATACTTTCACCAGTTTGGTTGAAGCCGGCAAACAAGTTGTTTTGGCTGCCGATCAATCTCCAGTTCAACTGAGTTGCTTAAATGACCGTATGCGTTCGCGCTTATCGGGTGGTTTGGTGATCGACATCTGCCCCAATGATTTTGATTTGCGGGTGCGCATTCTAAAAGCCAAAGTGACCGAAGCCCAACGGGTCAACCCAACACTCAGCGTGCCAGCCGATGTATTGCAATATATTGCCGAAAATGCATCACGTTGCGCCCGTGGTTTAGAAGGCGGTTTGGTCAGTGTATTGTCACGCGCTCAAAATGGCATCATCACGCTAGAAATGGCTAGATCTGCATTGCGCAACCAAGTGTCGGTCGAAGAAAACCGCATCATCCGTGTGCATGACATCATTAAATCTGTGTCAGATTTCTATCAGGTTTCAAAAGCTGATCTATTCTCAGCCCGTCGCCATCGCTCTATTGTGCGGCCGCGCCAAATTGGCATGTATCTAGCCAAAATGCTCACCTCACGTAGTTTGCCCGAAATTGGCCGACGCTTTGGTGGTCGCGATCATACAACTGTGCTGCATGCGGTGCGTAAAATTGATGATTTGCTGAAAAAAGACCCAATTTTGGCCGAAGAAGTGGCGCGTTTAAAGCGCGAAATTGAATTGAATGACGGTCATCGTTAAACGCCGTAGAATTCGTTAACAAATACACAATTTTTTAAAGCATCAGCAGCTTTGCTGGTGCTTTTTGTTTGACCTTGGGCACAAGTGTTATAGTCTAGGGTTCTGAATTGATTCTGATGGCGCGATATGCCATCAAAGCGTAAGTTAGGATAGAAAATGAAAGTGACCATTGAACGCGAGATATTGCTGAAATCACTCAACCATGTGCAAGGTGTGGTCGAGCGGCGCAATACCATTCCTGTTTTGTCCAACATTCTGATTGCAGCTTCTGGCGAGACGGTCAATTTCACCGCCACTGATTTGGACATTAGCATCGTCGAAAGTGCCGCTGCCATTGTTGATCAAGAAGGCAGCATCACCGCTCCAGCACATTTGCTTTATGACATTGTGCGCAAATTGCCCGATGGCACGCAAATCTCAATCGAAAAAGTCGAAGATACCCGCATTGACGTGCGTTCAGGCCGTTCACAATTCACCTTACAAGCCCTATCTGCTGATGATTTTCCCAATCTTTCATCCGGCGAAATGAGCCATAATTTCGATTTAAGCGTTGGCAATTTAAAACGCATGATCGAGAAAACCCGGTTTGCCATCAGCACCGAAGAAACCCGCTATTATCTCAACGGCATTTATTTCCACACCATTGAAGACGAAGGTGACGCCAAATTATGCGCTGTTGCCACCGATGGTCACCGTTTGGCCAAAGTCGAAATTGCCATGCCGGCTGGCGCGGCTGGCATGCCGGGCATTATTATCCCGCGCAAAACTGTCGGCGAATTGCATAAATTACTCGATAGTGACGAAGAAAATGTTGCCATCAGCCTATCCGATAGCAAAATTGAATTCCGCATTGGCAAAACCATTGTGACCTCTAAATTAATTGACGGCAATTACCCTGATTATGACCGGGTCATTCCGAGCAATAACCAAAATGCCATGAATGTCGAAACCCGCCCGCTGACCAAAGCAGTTGACCGGGTGTCGACTGTTGCCAACGATAGAGGCCGGGCGATTAAATTGGCTTTGTCCAAAGATGTGCTGACACTTGAAGTCAACAATCCTGACAGCGGCCATGCCGAAGAAGAATTGATGGTCGAATATGACAGCGTCAACTTAGAAATTGGCTTTAACGCCAAATATATGTTGGATGTTTTGAACCAGCTTGAAGGCGATAGTGTTGAATTTCTATTCGCTGAAAGTGTCGACCCGGTATTGGTGAAAGACCTTGGTGACGAAGGCACAATTTACGTGCTGATGCCTATGCGGGTTTAACCCATTAATCGGAGTGCACCATCCCTTATATTTCCGATTTGCGGCTAGAAAATTTTCGTAATTATTCAAACCTGTCTTTGTCCTTCTGCGGCAAGCCGACCATTTTTCATGGATCTAACGGCGCGGGCAAAACCAATATATTAGAAGCCTTGTCTTACCTTTCCACCGGCCGCGGTTTACGCCGCGCAAGTTTGGGCGATGTGGTCAAAGCCGATGCCCAAACTGCAAGTGGCTTTACCATTTTTTCACAAATTCAAGCCGAATTTGATGAGATAAAAATCGGCGTTGGCGCACGGCCAAACCCCGGGCAGCTTGGTGATGAGGCGGGTGGTTCACGCTATAGCAAAGAAATTCGTATCGATGGCGAAACGTTTAAAAATAGCACGGTTTTGGGTGACTTTGTTCGCGCCATCTGGCTAACTCCTTCACTCGATAGATTGTTTACCGGCCCTGCGGCCGAGCGGCGTAAGTTTTTTGACCGGTTTGTCACCGGGTTTGACCCTGCCCATAGCGCCCGCACCTCGCGGTTCGAAAAAGCCATGCGTGAGCGCAATAAATTGCTCGAAAAAAACATTATGGATGACGTTTGGCTGGCCGGCATAGAAGGCCAAATGGCCGAACAAGCCGTAGCAATAGCTGCAGCACGGCGCGAGGTGGCTCTGCATTTAAGCGCCCTGCTCGAAGCCGGCTCACAAAGCGCCTTTCCGTTTGCCCGCATTGCCATGCAAGGCGATTTAGAGCAGTTGATTGGCGAGCGCTCGGCGATCGAAGTTGAAGATATTTACTTACAACGCTTAAAAGACAACCGCCCTTATGATCAACAAAGCGGCCGCACAAAATTCGGCCCACATAAATCTGATCTATTGGCATGGCACGGCAGCAAGGGCATAGAAGCCAAAAAATGCTCAACCGGCGAGCAAAAAGCCCTGCTGATCGCTCTGCTATTGGCTCACGCCAAATTGGTCACGCAAGTGGCCGGCGACGCGGTGCTAATCATGCTGCTCGATGAAATCACCGCCCATTTAGATGCCCACCGCCGCGCCGCTTTGTTTGAGGAATTGGGCGACTTGGATGCACAACTTTTCATGACCGGCACCGACCACAGCTTGTTCAGCGCCATCACCGATACCAGCACTGTGTTTGAGATTAGTGAAGGGGGCGTGGTGGTTTAATCGCTTGCTCCGAATTTCTGTCTACCTCTCATTTCCACAACTCCCATTCATTTCAGTGAGCGCGAGTGCGGCTGTACGAAACCGCTGCCGACGAACGCGCGGTCGGCTAGCGCAGCATGCGTAGCATGTGGAGCGCACGCAAGTGCTAACAGAGAGGCGAAAGCCGAACGTAAAAATGAAGTACCCGAGTGTAAGCAGGACAGCTAACTTTCTTAGTGTCTTTACAGCGGCAAATGCTGGTTCACAAGTTGCGATTCCTGCGCAAATTTTCTAGCTCACAATCTTTCCGCCATCACCGGGCAGTCTCCTGCCTAAGCTCTGGAAGTCTGCATTTATACGTTCGCTTAAGCTCACTGTTAGCACTTGCGTGCGTTAGCTGCGCTCTCTAGCCGACCGCGCGTTAGCTGGCAGCGGCTTCGAACACCCGCACTCGCGCTCACTGAAACGGCCTTTGTTTGGAAACGAGGGGTAGACGGAAACTCAGAGTTTGCTGCTAATCCGCAACTTCAAGATTCAGCATATCAATCAACAAATCAATATGCAATTCTTGGCTGTGCCGGTGGTCATTATTAATCACCTCATTGCGTTCAAAATTTACATAGCCTTCTAACATCGTCCACACGGCTATTTGAGTGAGTTCGGGATTGTCATAACGGTGTTTGAACGGCGCACAAATGTCGATCAAAACTTGATAGGCCGCATCGGCGGCTTCTATCCACTCTGGCTCATCTTCAAAACAATTGGCTTTGTTAAAA
>NVUS02000195.1 GCA_002402005.2 OCS116 cluster bacterium
ACCAATTCGATATGATCGACAATATCAGTTAACGCATTTTCGATGACGTTAAAGCCTTTGGAAACCTGCTTTTCAGGATGAGAATCATAACCATGTGGTGCGGGATTTAAATGATTGTGTTTGCGACTGTATCTAGCTCTATTTGATGAATTTTTCATAGTGTCAACATTCTGGTATGTGTCAGCATTTTGTTTTGCATTAAATTTATTATCGTTTTTTTGGTCTTCATATTCAATTTCTGGTGCGGCTATATATTGTTTTAAAACCGCCATATTCACAGCATCGGATAGCCATTCGCCCATTGTCATGTCTGATTTTTGAGCTTGGCTCTTCACCATTTTGCGCGTTTTCGCGTCTATGCCTTTGATACTCCACGGTGCAGTTGCTGCCATAATCTATTGCCAATCCAAGGTCTGGGCCAAATGGGTTCGTCTAAAATCGTCATTTCGACTCAATTCACACCGGCCATTTCATCCTTGAAAGTTTCAAATTATGGTAAATATATGGTTAACAATTTATATTTTGTTAAAATTAATGAACAGAAGTTAACAAAAAGACGCATAAATAATTTGATAAGTTAATTTTATACTTTATCTTACTTGACGTTTACGTTAACGTAATGTAAATACCGGTCTGTAAATTTAACAGAGATAGAAAAATGACGAAAATAGACCAAGACAACCAAGAGAGTTTCAGCATTTCTGAACTCAGCGCTACGTTTAACTTAACCTCGCGCGCCCTACGTTTTTATGAAACAAAAAAACTAATCGAACCGACACGTGCCGGTTCACGACGCATTTATTCCAAACGCGACAAAGCCCGCTTGGCTTTGGTTGTGCAAGGCAAAAATGTTGGCTTTTCACTCGATGAGATCAAAGAAATGCTTGATCTTTATGACATTAGAGACGGCCAAAAAACCCAAATGAAAATTACGTCGGTTAAATTCAGAGCCCAAATTGCCAAATTGATTGAGCAGAAATCTCAAATCGAAGTGGCCATTTCTGAATTGTCAAAATTATGCGATCAAGTTGATGGTGTGGTGAGCGGCAAAACCAGCAGCATGAGCATTATCGAAATTCTTGATGGCAAAACCGTAACTTTGAATAATAAAATTGAAGCTCTGAATACCGAAACCCAAACTCACAATGCGGGAATCCAAACTCAGTAAAATAGTAACCCAGTAAACATAGTAAACTAAGCTAGCAGAATCGGAGAAAACATGCCCACTTATAATGCCCCTCTTGCGGATTCCTTATTTGTACTGTTTGATTTGTTAAAAATCGACAGTGATAAATATGGTGATATTTTCGCCGATGTTGATCGTGATACTGTCAGCGCCATTGGCGAAGAATTTGGCAAATTGATGACTGACGTCGTCGCGCCGCTAAATGTAAGTGGTGACCAACAAGGTTGCACCTTAGCCAATGGCACTGTCTCGACACCCGATGGTTTTATTGAGGCTTTTGAAGCCCTTAAAGCTGGTGGCTGGACAGGCTTGGTGGCTGACCCTGCATATGGCGGGCAAGGCTTGCCGCTGACTATGGGCAATATGTTGAGCGAGTATTTAAACTCGGCCAATATGGCGTTTTCTATGTATTATGGCCTAACCATTGGCGCTTATGCGGCCATTCACACTTGTGCATCGGACGAATTAAAGGCAAAGTTTTTGCCCAAAATGGTGGCTTGTGAATGGACTGGCACAATGAATTTAACCGAGCCACATTGTGGCACAGATTTGGGGCTCATTCGCACCAAAGCGGTCGAAAATTCTGACGGTAGTTTTGACATTACCGGCACAAAAATATTTATTTCGGCGGGTGATCATGACATGGCCAAGAATATCATTCATTTGGTATTGGCGCGCACCGAAGGTTTGCCTGAAGGGGTGAAAGGCTTGTCGCTTTTCCTCGTGCCCAAAATTAATGTTGATGATGAAGGCAATTTAACTGACAGCAACCATGTGAGTGTTGGCTCGATCGAAGAAAAAATGGGCATTCATGGCAATTCTACCTGCGTGATGAATTTTGATGGCTCGAAAGGTTTCTTAATCGGCGAAAAAGGCCGTGGGCTTAAAAACATGTTCATCATGATGAATGAAGCGCGTTTGGGCGTGGGCATTCAAGGTTTGGCACTCTCCGAAGTGGCGTTTCAGAATGCGCGCGAATATGCGTTGGATCGCCGCCAAGGCAAAGCGGCCACCGGCCAAAAAGATGCTGGTGAAACGGCTGACCGTATTATTCATCATGCCAATATCAAAGCCCAGCTTATGAGCATGCGGTGTTTTAATGAGGCGTCTCGGGCGTTGGTCGGTGAGATTTCGGTATTAACCGATGTGATCCATTATGGCAAAGATGACGACAAAATCAAAGAAACCGCGAAAGACCGGATTAATTTACTGACCCCAATTGTAAAAGGCTTTTTGACTGACAAAGGTTTTGACAATGCAGTTGTGGCGCAGCAAATTTTTGGCGGTCATGGTTATATTGCCGAACATGGGATGGAGCAATTTGTGCGCGATAGTCGCATTGCCATGCTTTATGAAGGCACCAATGACATTCAGGCGCTTGACCTGATCTCGCGCAAATTACCGGCCAAACACGGCCAAACCGTGATGGCATATTTGCAAGACATTGGCGGTTTTATTGTTGCCAACCAAGACAATGAACAGTTGAAAGACATTATTGAGGCGTTGCAAAAAGCCGCCGAAGCGTTGCAAGGCGCGTTGGGCTATTTGATGGAACATGGGCAGAAGAACCCAGACAATGCAGTGGCTGCGGCGCATGATTTTATGCACCTTATGGGCACGGTGACATTTGGGCATATTTGGGCAAAAATGGCACTTGTGGCGCAAGAGAAATTGGTTGATGATGCGGATAATGACTTTTACAAATCGAAAATAATTTTGGCCAAATATTATGCCAATAAGCATTTGCCGGAAGCCAAGGGATTTCAGGTTAAAATTATGTCGGGCGCAGATGTGATCAACGCCATGCCAATAGAAATGATTTAAAAATATAATAGATAGAGGGAAATATAATGACTGAATGTTATATTTATGACCATGTGAGAACCCCAAGGGGCCGTGGCAAAAAAGATGGTAGTTTGCATGAAGTGACTGCCTTAGAGCT
>NVUS02000196.1 GCA_002402005.2 OCS116 cluster bacterium
GGTATTGACCGTATCGTTATGCTGCTTTGCGGCGAAGAAAACCTACGTGAAGTGACAATGTTTGCGATGAACCAACAAGCCGAAGACCTGCTTATGGGTGCTCCGGCGGTTGTATCAGCCAAACAGCTTCGCGAACTTCATATCCGTAGCGTGATGCCGGAAGTGAAAAAGGAAGCTAAAAAAGACGAATAGTTTGCTCAGAATATAAATAGAAGCCTCATTGCATTTGCAATGGGGCTTTTTTTGCGTCAAAACCTTTATGCTTTCTAGAGTATTTGCTAACAGCTAACAGCTAACTGTCTTTTTGCCGCTATGCAGGGAAGCGCTCCTGCCGATACTCGGGTACTTCATTTATACGTTCGGCTTCGCCTCTCTGTTGGCACTGCGTGCGTTCGCTCCGCTCTCTAGCCACGCCTAACGGCGACGCGCAGTCGCGCTTGCCTCAGCCTATCGGCTTCGGACATTTTTTCCACGATATGCAGTATGGCACCAAGTAGCAAATTCTGAGTTTGTGAGGCGCACCGAAATGTGGAGTTTCGCAAACTTCTAGCTCACTATGCATAATGTAGTTGATTGGGGTGGTGAGTCAGCACGAGACCAGCGGCTGAGTGGCTTAGCAAGCTTGCGGAGGCAAGCGCCCGCAGGGGCCACTAGCCCACCGATAGGTGGGCGTAAAGATGCAGACTTCCAGAGCATCAACTACCAGCCAACTGTCTTTTTACAGTATATGCGAGGCAGTGCTCCTGCCGATGCTCTAGAAGTCTGCATTTATTACGTTCGGGCGGCCTATCGGCCTACTCTCTGTTGGCACTGCGTGCGTTCGCTCCGCTCTCTTGCCACGCCTAACGGCGACGCGCGGTCGCGCTTGTCTCACCTACGGTTCGAACTCTTTTCCCACGATAGGCAGTATCGCACCAGGCAGAAAATTCTGAGTTTGCAGTGGGGCACCGAAGCTCAGAGTTTCGCCAAACTCCAGCTCACTAAGCATAATGCGGTTAGGTTGGGTGGTGAAATCGCCCCCGACCAGCGGCTGAGTGACTTAGCTAGAGAGCGGAGCGAACGCACGCAGTGCCCAACATAAAGTAAACTCCCAGAGCATCAGCTACCTGCCAATTGTCTTTGGGCAGACGAAAATCTGACTTTGTTTGAGTTCCGAAGCTTACTTCAAATACTCAATACTAGGATTTAAATCCCGCACCAGCACGTTGGCATCATAAACATTTAAATATTGTTGAAACCGCACGGGTTTCGCCGGTGATATCTCAACCTTTAAACCGGCCGGGTTTTGCAGAAAGTCTGACAGCGGGTTGGCCAATGCCGAGCGCCGGTCCAAATCCGTCACTTGTGATGAAACCAAGGCCAAACCAAAAAAGATCTGTGATTTAAGCACTGGCTCGCTTAGTTGCATTTTAGGCGCTTGTTGCGCTACAAAATAATTATATAGGCCATAATCATGATAAGTCAGCTCAGCATGTTCAATCGGCAAGGCATCAAGGTTTTGTTCGAGATTGTCAAAATTATAAAGCTCAGCAAAATTCTCGTCAGTCATCGATACAAATATGTCGGATTGTAAATTGGCCAAGCCGCCAAAGTTTAAATTGTTAATGGCAAACAAGGCCGTACGGTTCTCACTCTGATAATCAAAGCTCACATCCAAAATGCCGTTTAGCTCTTCCAATTCATAGTCTTGCAACAGTTGAGCGGTTTCGGCCGGCAGATGCGCTTGGCTTATTTCCATACCGGTTAAATGCGCCCGCCATTGGCTAGGTAGATTGTTGTAAAGGCTTTGTTTGTCATAGCTGCCATCAGCAACCCGGCTGACATTGCCAGCTTTATCAGTCAGCATAAATTTGGTAAAGGACAGGCTGTCATAGCCCAATTCTTCATGAAAAATCTTAATTTTATCCGCGATATTTTGTGCCGCCAATACCCGCTCAAAATGCGGTTGATATGTGGTTTTTAAACTGTTGGCAGTGATGTTTTTAATTTGGTAATTTTGCCCTTCGAACGATACGTCTATGTCACTCAATATGGTGCTTTCGATATAAACAGACAGATCGCTTATCGGGTTGATGCCTTCAAGTTTTAATTCGCCAATTTTCAGTTTAAAATCTTGCGCGCTGCCCTCAATGGTCAGGCCTTTTAAGCTGGCACTTTGGTCAAAATAATCAATTTCCAAACTGTCATAGGCGCTTAATTCATAGCCTGCAATTTTAAGTTCAGCAATGGCTTGGTCGGCCATTTCGACCGATTTGCTATTGATGAAAAATCCAGCGCCAGTGGCAGCAATGGCAATAAATATAATGAGGCTTATCAGGCCGCTAAGCAGTTTTTTCACGTGGGACTCGACTGTTTTAAAAATGGTTGTAAATTAGATTGATTTGTGTTGAATCTATCTGGGGACATTACTATACATAAAGACATATTTGTAAACTAAGTCAAAAATAAGATCAAATATATCTGCATAAAGGGGATAAGAGTTGATAAACTTATACAGTGATACACAGACCAAACCCACAGCTGAAATGCGCAAATTTATGGCAGCAGCCGAGGTCGGTGACGAGCAACAAAAGCTCGACCCAAGCGTCAATTTATTGTGTGAGACATCGGCTAAATTACTGGGCAAACAAGCCGCGCTTTTTCTACCTTCTGGCGTTATGTGCAATCTTATTTCTATTTTAAGCCAATGCCACATGGGCGATGAGCTGATCGCTGCCGACAATTCGCATGTCATCATGATGGAGGCTGGCGGTTTGGCGCTGGGGCAGGTGAGTAGCCAAACTATAGATGAACCATCGGGCATATTCACGGTTGCAGATATAGAGCATTGCGTTGCTAAGCGCGGCCGTGGCGCACATTCGACCATCCCTAAAATGTTGGTGATCGAGAATACTCATAATTTTGGCGGCGGCGTCGCTTGGACGATGGAACAGCTCAACCCGGTCACTCAATATGCCAAATCGCAAAACATGAAATTGCATATGGATGGCGCACGGCTGCTCAACGCAAGCGCCGCCACTGGCATTTCACCGGCGCAATATGCTAAGGAATTTGATAGCGTATGGTTTGATCTATCCAAAGGCCTTGGCTGCCCAGTTGGCGCAGTTTTAACCGGCTCGCAAGAATTTATCGACCAAGCTTGGGTATGGAAAACCCGGCTCGGCGGTGCTATGCGCCAAGCCGGTATCATTGCTTCTGCGGGGCTTTATGCACTAGAACATCATGTTGATAATTTAAAGCAAGATCACATCAACGCTAAAAATCTAGGCATTGCGCTGAATGATATAGACAATATTTCGGTTAATTTAGACAATCTACATACCAATATCATCATCATCGATGTTGCTCAGACCGGCCAAAATTCGCTTGAAATTTGCAAAAAACTTAAGGCTCAAAACGTCTCTATGGTGGCCTTAAGTGATACTGAAATTAGAGCCGTCACTCATCTAGATGTTTCGGCTGATGAATGCGCCCAAGCGGCGGAAATTTTTGCCAATGTGATTTAGCTTCAGCCAACCAAAAAGTTTTTAACCACGGTTGATACAATGATGGTCGCTGCAATGTCGATGAATAACAATATTGATGCATACATGCCACTTGTGGCCAACGCCACCTTGATCACCCGCCACTTATAGACCAACATGATGAATGAGCTGAAAAAGATAAACGATTTGGCAATGTCGGCCGATAAGCCGAATTGAAACAATATGGATGGCGCGGCAATGATGGTCAGCGTCACCATACTGCTGAAATTGTCGACAATTACATAGCGGATATAATTGGCTCTTAAGCCCATTAATTTGCAGATAAAGAAGCTAATTACCGGCCATAAAAACCAATTGACGATGAGAATAAAGCTTTGATAACCAGCCATCACCTCGCCAAGCTCAACTTTATTTGCACCAGAGTTGAAAATTTGGGTTTCTAACGGCGCCATATAGGTTTGAAACGCCATCACCAAAATAATCACGGCAAACGA
>NVUS02000197.1 GCA_002402005.2 OCS116 cluster bacterium
ATGTCGCACCACAAAGCGCATAATTTGCGAATTATTGGTTAGGTTATATTAAGCAAATGATTCTTGCACTCATTATTCAAATGTTTAAGTGAATACAGTGTTTTATAAGTGCACCCCGACCAATATTACACGCGTAATCTAACTGCCAAGCCCCGCAAGCATGGGATTTCAGCCCCCTAGCCAACCTGAAACAACTTACAATTGACCATCAATTCACCTATAATTGTGTAATCATATAGGGAATCGCATGAAATTTTCGGCATGTATTGAAATGTTATTTGTCAAAGAAAGTGACAGCCATGCTGAGCGCATAGCTCTGGCGCGTAAGGCTGGGCTCAAGACCATCGAATTTTGGGGCTGGATTAACAAAGATATAGCTGCCATCGCGCAAGCGCTCAAAGATAATGATATAAAACTTGCCGCGATGATCGCCGAACCGATGCTAGACCTTACAAAGCCAGAAAACCGCACCGCCTATTTAGACGCCATAACCAATAGCGTTAAAACCGCGCAACGGCTCGGCGCAAACACCTTAATTGCCCAAGCGGGCAACCGCGATGCGTCCCGTTCATTTCACGATCAACGCAGCTGCCTTGTCAGTACGCTCACAGCTGTCGGCAGACAGCTCGAAGGCAGCGGTGTTAAATTGGCACTCGAACCGCTCAACACCCGCTATGATCACTCCGGCTATTTCCTGAGTTCAACCGTTGAGGCTTTGGACATTATTGATGAGGTCAACAGCCCCAATATCGGCCTGCTTTATGACCTCTATCATTCTATGGTTATGGATGAACATCCGGCCACCGTCATCGGCAATCGAGTGGATAGAATTTTACACATTCACATCGCCGATCACCCCGGCCGCAACGAGCCGGGCAGCGGTATATTGGATTTAAAAACATCAATAGATTGGCTAACTTCAAACGGTTATACTGGTCATATCGGCTTAGAATACAAGCCAACGGGCAGTACATTCAACGCATTAGAAAAAACATATAACAAATTGAAGTAGAAGAGAATATAATTATAGGTAATTTTTCGAAAGGTGTATTATGAGAACGCAGCTAAAAATCACGAATTGTAATTTATATAATCTAAACATGCCCAACAAACCCATTTATCGCGACACCGATGGTTGGAGCGATGATGAGTTTGATAAGAAAGTTGATTGGCTTTCGACAAAGCTAACCAGCATGCATTCCGACATTTGGGGCTTTCAAGAATTGTGGCATGAACAAGCACTTGAAAAATGCTTTGAGGTGGCAAATTTAAGCACTGAATATAAACTTTTAGTGCCACCCAACCAAACCGGCCAACGCATTGTTTGCGCGGCTGCAGTCAATAAGGACATCCTGGTCGGCACACCAGAATGGATTGTCAATTTTCCTGATGATTTTATTCTGCACAGCGGTGGTGACGATGCCCAAACATCCGGCATATCCATTAATATTGACCGCTTCTCTCGCCCCGTTTTGCATTTCACCATCAAACCGCGCGCCAATGGCAAGGTAATCCATGTCTATGTTTGCCACTTTAAATCCAAAAACCCCACCAAAATATATGGCGAACCTTGGTATCACAAAACCATTCATTCCAAACATGCCAGTAACATTGGCAGTGCCATCGCCACCATCAGGCGAACGGCCGAAGCTTCGGCACTCAGGTTCATCCTCACCGAGCAGATGAAAAAATCTGACACGCCAGTCATCGTATTGGGCGATTTGAACGATGCGCAACACAGCAATACGCTCAACATCCTCACCGACCAGCCCAATTATCTTTTGGCTGGCTACAGAACCGGTGGCAGCGACACCGGGCTTTATACCGTCGGCACGTTGCAAGAATATCGCAGTCTGCGCGATGTTTATTACACTCATATCTATAAAAACATCCGCGAATCTCTGGATCACATTCTGGTTAGCCAGGAATTTTACGACAATAGCCGAAAGCGGTTATGGGCGTTTAAAGGCATGGCTTTGGCCAATGATCATTTGAATGATGACAATCATAAACAGATTGGCAGTTCCGACCACGCCATTGTACAAGCCCATTTTGAATACCGCCCCGTTTAACCACGCCAACCAAGTGAAGGCCATATATGCAACCAAAATTAGTAATTTTCGACCTAGATGGTACATTGGTCGATGGCGCACGTGCGGCCATACCCGCCATGCAACATGCGTTTGAAGCAGTCGGCCTACCCAAACCCAATGATGCACAGGTGATGGACATGATTGGCCTTTCCATCATTCCCGCCATTCAGCATATTCTGAACAGTTTCAACCAGATACGCACGGTAAGCGACTCAGAAGTTGAACAGATTGGCGAAATATATAAAAATTATTTTTACCAATCTCGCATCGCCGAAAAACACCCTATGCCGTTATATGATGGTGCGCTTAAAGCTCTGGCAGAACTACAGACACAAGATGAAATCTTACTCGGCATCGCCACCGGCAATAGCCGCCGTGGGGTCAATGCATTTTTAGACAAGCACAATTTACGCGATGCTTTTTTCACCACCCAATGCGCCTCGGAATGCCCGTCAAAACCCCACCCCGAAATGATCTTACAGGCCATGCGCGACGCCGGCGTTGAAGCCGCACAAACCATTATGATTGGCGATACAAGTTTCGACATGCAAATGGCTAAAGCAGCAAATGTATATGCCATCGGTGTAAATTGGGGTTATCACAGCCAAGATATTATGCTATCAGCAGGGGCGGATATAATTGTTGATAATTTCGAGCAATTAACCGCACAGATTCTCGAATTTTTGGATGTAAAATGACTGACGACAAAACCCCAAACCCTTCTACAATTTTTGATTACTTACCGATGGGCGATATTGATACCGACACCATTCAAGAAGATGTTAAAAATCAATTCAAACGCAAATTTCCTAAAAAATTCTTTAAGTTAGCCGAGCATGCGGAATCAGAATCTCAAGATGGTTATGTCATCAACCTAGATGGCCGCCCGCTAAAAACTCCATTTAAAAATTTACTTACATTGCCAACCGAAAAGCTAGCAAAGGCCGTGGCAAGTGAATGGAATGCATTGGGTGAACTTATAAACCCCGACCATTTACCGCTGACCAAAACCGCCAATTCAGCGATTGAAAAAACTGCACCCAACATGCCGCATGTGGTAGCCGAAATGGTCCGATTTGGCGAAACCGATCTGTTATGCTACCAACAAAACGACCCACAAGGTCTGCAAAAACTGCAAGAATTGCATTGGAACCCGATTATATTGTGGGCCGAGAATCTATGGAATGTCGAATATAAAGTCACCTATGGCATCAGCCATGTGGCGCAAGATGTTAAAATCCTCGCTCAATATGAGGCAGACATCAACGCCTTAACTGCACATCAATTGTCAGCGCTTTATCTGCTCACCACATCCTGCGGTTCCTTGCTCATAGCACTGGCTTATCAAGCCAATATATTGACCAAAGACGGCGTGATAAAAGCCGCTTTTGTCGATGAAGATTGGCAGGTTAGCAAATGGGGTGAGGATGAAGAAGCCCAGCAAATTCGCGAGTTTAAATTGGCCGAGATAGACAGTTTCTGCACTTATCTCGACCTGTTAAAAGCCTAGCCAAGCTTGGCAATCAGTTTCAGTGCCATAAATTCACCCAATTCGACAGAGAAAAACTTTCTGTCTTCTGGCCAGTCATGCATTTGGGCATAGCTGGCAAATATCGCCTTCATGGTTTGTTTGTTGTCTATAAACTTCCCAACCGTCGCTATCCATTCATCGGCCAATTCATCAAACATCGCAGCGTCAAAGCTCTTGTGCTGCACATAGGCGCGGGCGATCATATCATCCCATTTTAAGGTGAGTATATCTTTCTCCTGCTCATCAGGAATGTATGTCCCAAGCTTTTGCATATCTGGCTCGCTTTGTTGCAAATACCAATTTATATCGCGTTTTCCCATTTTCATTTCCTTTATCAGCGCAACCCAATCATTCAACTCACTTACCTGTTTGCGCGTTTCAATGCTTTCAATCAAATCAATCACTTGCTTAATCTCGTTCATCTTTTTACGCAGAGCGGTTTTTTGCGTGGCCAAATCCAGTGTCACTATTTGGTGATGATTGCTAAAAAACGCACCAATCTCATGCAGGCTAAAACCCAATAGTTTCAGCGCCATAATCGCTTCCACCTGCGCAACATGCCCAACCCGATACCGCCGATAGCCATTGTCGGGATTGTAATTGGGCATCACCAAACCAAGTTTTTCGTAATGGCGCAATGTTTTCACCGTCACATTGGTTAGCTTGGCAAATTCGCCGATGGAATAAATTTCTGTCATAATTTCAATACCGTTTTTAACAATAAAACTGTTGTAAGTGCTGACCTAAGGTATGGGTCAAGCGTATTTTTTAAATTTTTATTTCTTTTCACCATACGGTATGGTATGGTGAAATCAGAATCAACCTAAATACGGGCAAATTATGCAAGATATATTAGATCAATTGGAGCAACGCCGCAAGATAGCACGCTTAGGCGGTGGCCAACAACGCATCGACAGGCAGCATAAAAAAGGCAAGCTCACCGCTCGCGAACGCATAGATTTATTGCTCGACGAAGGCAGTTTCGAAGAATTTGATATGTTTGTGGATCACAAATGTGTAGATTTTGGCATGGAAGATAAAAAAATCCCCGGCGATGGCGTGGTGACCGGCTGGGGTAAGGTCAATGGCCGCATCATCTATTTATTTGTCAAAGATTTTACCGTATTTGGCGGTTCATTGTCCGAAACCCATGCAAAAAAAATCCAAAAAGTGCAAGATATGGCGTTGCGCAACCGCGCCCCGATCATCGGTTTATTCGATGCAGGCGGCGCGCGCATTCAAGAGGGCGTGGCGGCTTTGGGCGGTTATGGCGAGGTGTTCAAACGCAATGTCGAAGCCTCCGGCGTCATACCGCAAATATCACTCATCATGGGTCCGTGCGCCGGTGGCGATGTTTACAGCCCGGCCATGACCGACTTTATCTTCATGGTCAAAGACACATCCTATATGTTTGTCACCGGCCCAGATGTGGTCAAAACCGTAACCAATGAGACCGTAACCGCCGAAGAATTGGGCGGTGCGTCTATCCACGCGGTTAAATCATCAGTCGTTGATGGTGCGTTTGAAAATGATGTCGAGGCATTGTTACAACTCCGCCGGTTTATCGACTTTCTACCGGCTAGCAATTTAGAGCCAGCCCCGCAATTCCCCGCCATCGACAGCATCACCCGGCTCGACAACGCCATGGATACGCTTATTCCGGACAATGCCAACCAGCCTTATGATATGAAAGAGCTGATTTACAGCGTGATTGACGATGAGGATTTCTTTGAAATTCAACAAACTCACGCGCCCAACATCATCACCGGCTTTGGCCGCATTGAAGGCAAGACCGTGGGCTTTGTCGCCAACCAACCGATGGCACTGGCCGGCGTATTGGACAGCAATGCCAGCCGCAAGGCTGCACGTTTCATCCGTTTCTGCGATTGCTTTTCCATTCCCATTGTCTCGTTTATTGATGTGCCGGGCTTTCTGCCTGGTACAGATCAAGAATATGGCGGCCTCATCAAACATGGCGCTAAGTTGTTATTCGCTTATGCCGAAGCCACCGTGCCATTGATCAGCGTCATCACCCGCAAATCCTACGGTGGAGCATATGATGTGATGAGTAGCAAACATATTGGCGGCGATATAAATTACGCTTGGCCAAGCGCCGAAATTGCAGTGATGGGCGCCAAAGGTGCGGTCGAAATTATCTTCCGCCAAGACATTGGTGATGACGAAAAAATTGCCGAACATGTTGCCGATTATGAGCAACGCTTCTGCTCTCCCTTTGTGGCTGCTGAGCGCGGTTATATTGATGATGTCATCATGCCGCACTCCACCCGCCGCCGCATTGCCAACGCACTTAATTTACTTGCCAATAAAAAGGTCGAAACACCTTGGCGCAAGCATGACAATATTCCTTTATAGAGACCTTCATTATGATCAAAAAAATACTGATAGCCAATAGAGGCGAAATTGCCTGCCGCGTCATCAAATCCGCCAAACAAATGGGCATTCAAACCGTCGCGGTTTATAGTGATGCCGATAAAAACGCCCTGCATGTCTCAATGGCTGATGAGGCGGTGCATATCGGCGCTTCTGCGGCCAGCGAAAGCTACCTAATTATCGACAAAATCCTCACCGCTTGCCAGCAAGCTGGCGCAGATGCAGTGCATCCGGGTTATGGCTTCCTATCCGAAAATGCTAAATTTGCCAGAATCTTGGCCGACAACAACATTGCCTTCATCGGCCCCAATATAAGAGCCATCGAAGTGATGGGCGATAAAATCGCCAGCAAGTTATTTGCCGAAAAAGCCGGCGTCAACATCGTACCCGGCAATACCGACCTGATCGAAAGCCCCGAGCAAGCGGTCAAAACCTCCAACCAAGTTGGCTATCCGGTGATGATCAAAGCTTCAGCTGGTGGTGGTGGCAAAGGCATGCGCGTGGCTTATAATGACGCCGAAGCGGCGCAGGGTTACACCCTCGCCAAAAGTGAAGCCATGTCAAGCTTTGGCGACGATCGCATTTTCATTGAGAAATTCATCGAAGACCCTCGTCATATCGAAATTCAAGTGTTGGCCGACAAGCATGGCACATGCTTATATTTGGTCGAGCGCGAATGCTCCATCCAACGAAGAAACCAAAAAGTGGTGGAAGAAGCCCCAAGCTCATTCCTTACGCCTGAAACCCGCAAACAAATGGGCGAACAATCCGTCGCCCTCGCCCAAGCGGTTGATTATGAAAGCGCCGGCACGGTGGAATTCATTGTCGATAAAGACCAGAATTTCTACTTTTTAGAAATGAACACCCGTTTGCAAGTCGAGCATCCGGTTACCGAGCTAATCACCGGCATTGATCTGGTTGAGCAAATGATTAAAATCGCCGCCGGCGAAAAACTCTCATTCAAACAGAGTGACGTTAAAATCAACGGCTGGGCGATAGAAAGCCGC